>JBDRUF010000012.1 GCA_039801245.1 candidate division WOR-3 bacterium | reverse complement strand
CGGCACTTTTAAGACCGGGCAGGTTTGACCGCCAGATTGTGGTTGACCTGCCTGATGTCTTGGGCAGGGAGGGGATTCTGCGGGTCCATATCCGCAAGATAACGGTTGACCCCAATGTTGATGTCAAGGTTTTGGCACGCAGCACCCCAGGCTTTTCCGGTGCCGATCTGGCAAATATGGTGAATGAGGCGGCACTTTTGGCAGCGAGAAGGGCGCGCACAGCGGTAACGATGCAGGACTTTGAGGATGCCAAGGACAAGGTTCTTATGGGTGTTGAGCGCCGCTCCCTTTTGATCAAGGACGAGGAGAAGCGCTGGATTGCCTATCACGAGGCGGGTCATGCCTTGGTATCAAGGCTGATTCCGGGAACCGACCCGATTCACAAGGTAACGATTATCCCGCGGGGCAGGGCCTTGGGTGTCACCCAGCAACTGCCTCTTGATGACAAGCGTATCTACTCCCGGGAATACTGCTTGAATCAACTCACGGTGATGCTGGGTGGCAGGGCAGCAGAGCAGATTGTCTTTGGCGACACCTCTACCGGTGCCAGGGATGACATTGACCGGGCAACAACCCTTGCCCGCAGGATGGTTACAGAATGGGGGATGAGCGAAAAGGTTGGACCACTCACATTTGGCAAGGGTGGAGAGGAGATTTTCTTAGGCAGGGAACTTGGTCTGCACCGGACATTTTCTGAGGAGACCGCCAGGCTCATCGACTCCGAAATCAAGCGGTTTGTTGACAGCCAGCTGGAAAGGGCGCACCGGCTGATAAGCGAAAACAAAGAGAAACTGGATGCACTGGCAAAGGCGCTTCTGGAAAAGGAGGTCTTGACCGGGGCAGATGTTGACCGGATTTTGGGCATTGGGGCAGAGGAGAATGATAAGGGTTTAATCCCGCCATTGTAAGGAGGCAGGATGTTTTCAGGCTGTATCACCGCATTAATCACACCGTTTAAGAATGGAGGGGTTGATATTGAGGGCTTAAGGGAAAACATCAGGTTTCAGTTAAGAGCGGGTGTCAAAGGGGTATTGGTTTGCGGCTCAACCGGTGAGGCACCCAATCTGACCGATGCGGAGACTGAGATGGTGATTGAAACCGCAGTTAGTGAGGCAAAGGGCAAGGTTAAGGTAATCGCTGGTGCCGGCACAAACTCAACCCACAAGTCAATAAAGCAGATTAAGCGGGCAGAGGCGTTGGGTGTGGATGCGGTCCTGGTTGTTGCCCCGTATTACAATAAACCAACTCAAGAGGGGCTATACCGCCATTTTCGTGCCTGTGCCGAGGCAACCGCTCTGCCCTTGATTGTCTATAACATCCCGCCCAGGAGTGTGGTCAATATCCTGCCCGCAACAATCGAGCGGCTAATTAAAGACTGCCCGAATGTTGTTGCGGTAAAGGAGGCGTCAGGCAGCCTTGACCAGTCCAGCGAGATCATCCAGAGATGTGCTGAGCGGGTTACCGTGCTTTCAGGTGACGACTCATTAACACTGCCCATCCTTGCGGTTGGTGGCAAGGGTGTCATTTCGGTTGCCTCCAATATCGTGCCTGTAGATGTGCAGGGGCTGGTTGACGACTTCCTTGCCGGCAGGGTTGAACAGGCAAGGATGCGCCATCTAAAACTGTTTCCATTAATCAAGGCGCTTTTTGTGGAGACCAATCCGATTCCGGTCAAGGCGGCAATGGCTCTCTTGGGAATGCCGGCAGGTGAGCCAAGGCTGCCCCTTTGCCCTTTAAGTCCGCAGAATGAGCCCCTCCTGCGCCAGGCGCTGAAAAACTACGGGCTCAACTTAAAGGAGTAGATGGTTAAGGTTGTCGTTGTCGGGTTTGGTGGCAGAATGGGGGGCGAGATTGCCCGGCTCATAAGCCTTGAGAATGATATTGAACTTGTCGGTGGTGTTGAAGCCCCATCCCATCCATTGATAGGAAAACCAGCAGGTTCTGGTGCGGTTGTTTCCGAACTGAAGGATTTGATTGAGATGACCGATGTGGTGGTTGACTTTTCTGTTCCTGAGGCGGTTGGCAAAAATCTCCTTCTCTGCGCTGATAAAAATAAGCCCTTTATCACCGGTGTCACCGGCTTGAGTGATAAAGAACTAAAGGAACTTAAGAATGCCGGCAAAAGGATTCCGGTGGTATATGCCCCGAACTTCTCCTTGGGCGTGGCGGTTCTAACAAAAATTTCCCAGGAGACAGCGCAACTCCTCGGTCCGGATTATGATATCCATCTGATTGAGACCCATCATAAGAGAAAAAGGGATGCACCCTCAGGAACGGCAAAGATGCTCGTTGAAAGGATTAAGGAGAGGATAGGGGAGAGGGGGATAGAAATTTTCTCAATCCGCACCGGTGATGTTGTTGGCGAGCACCGGCTGATTTTTGGTGGACCTGGGGAGAGGCTGGAGCTTGTTCACAGAGCAGAAACGAGAGCCGCATTTGCCTCTGGTGTTATCAGGGCAATCCGCTGGGTTGTTTCTCAGCCTCCAGGCTTTTACTCAATGGCTGACATTCTCAAAGACTAAATCGTCTCAATAAAAATCTCTTTATTGGTATACACGCAGACCGCTGCCGCCTGCTGAATCGCCTCGCGCGCAATCTCTTCTGCAGAAAGCGAGGTGTGCTTCAAAAGCAACCTGGCAGCGATTAAGGCATAAGGACCACCCGAGCCTATAGCAACAATCCCATCATCAGGCTCAATCACATCACCAGAACCGGAAACAACATAGGAATACTGCCGGTCCATAATCCCCAAAAGCGCCTCAAGCCGGCGCAGGACCCTATCGGTGCGCCAGTCCTTGGCAAGTTCAACAACCGCCCTGGGCAGGTTCCCAGAGAACTCCTCAAGTTTTGCCTCAAACCTCTCAAACAGGGTAAAGGCATCAGCGGTAGCACCGGCAAAGCCGACAAGAACCCTGCCATTGTGCAGTTTTCTTATCTTGCGCGCCGAGTGCTTGAGAATGGTCTCACCCAAGGTGACCTGACCATCTGAAGCCATCGCCACCTTATCATCCCGGCGCACGCCGATGATGGTGGTGTGATGAAAACCAATAGCCATCAAAATATTATACCAGCAACTATTGGTCTGTAAACATTTATTTTTACTGACATTGGCTGTCAGGGCTTTATATTACCAGCCTGTGGAAGAATAAGCCAGAAAAGCATTGTCTTAAAACGGATGTAAAGGGAAAAATAAATCAAGCGAACAAACCTTACGAATAGCGCCGACAAATCTTAGCTGTAAATAACCCCAAGGTGATTACGCTGAGGAGACGGAAGATGAGGAGGATTATAATATAAATATTTGAAATAAAATAACTTATGGTTGTTTATCCAATTCAGAAACCAATCTTAGATACGGTACGGGAGAGGATTCGGGGAGTAATTCAGGGGGTGACCCCCTGGGTGACCCAGGGAACGACCCCCTGAGTGATTCCCTGAGTGAATCGGCGATTCAGTTGCTGATTGAATCGGTAATTGATTCGGTGATTCACTAAGGGGGTGATTTACCCAGAGACTGCCTGGATTAATCGGAGGGTCAATCGGTAACTCAGTCCTGGTCTCAATCGGTAATTGATTCAGGGAGTGAATCTATAAGTGACTCGGGGAGTGAATCACCGAGTCCTATCCGGGGCGATAGTCAGGGGAGGGGATATAAGGGGATTTGGGGTGGTGTTAATCAGGCAGGGGTCGAATGATTTGAAGGGTCAATCCATTTGGGTAGTGAAGTTTTATGCTGAGAGATTGGAAGGTATTTTTATAATGTCAATGACTCGTGTTGAACCGAGATGGGAAAGGGCAGCTCGGTGCGATGGAAAGTTTGGTGAGGGGATGGTTTTTGCCCAATGATTGGTGATTGGTTTGACAACGGGTTTTTATTTGCTATAATTTTCTCTTATTTAAGATTACAGAAGAACCAAAAGGATAAGTTGATATGAGATTTGTATATTCCGACCGGTATCATTTCAATATCGGCGTTCATGTCTTTCCGACCGACAAGTATAAGATGGTGAAGGAGTCGCTGCTTGCCAAGGGGCTGGTACAGGAGGGCGATTTTTTTGAGCCGCCAGAGCCGGTGATTGATGACATCAGGCTGGTGCATACCAAGGATTATCTTGACGACCTCTTGAACCTGCGCTGGACATCAAGAACGGTCCGCTCTGAATTGCCCCTGACCTGGGAGATTGTGTTCGGGTTTCTCCTGCACAGTTCGGGTACAATCCTTGCCAGCCGTTTTGCCCTTGAGGATAAGATTGCGATGCACATCGGTGGCGGGTTCCATCATGCCTTTGCTGACCGGGCTGAGGGGTTCTGCTATATCAACGACATTGCGGTGGCAATCAGAAAACTGCAGTCTGAGGGCAAGGTTGAGCGGGTGGCGGTAATTGACTGCGACCTGCATCAGGGCAATGGCACCGCGCGGATATTTCAGGATGACCCCAGGGTCTTTACCTTTTCCATCCATCAGGAGCATCTGTATCCGATAAAGGAGCGCTCAAGTTGGGACATCGGGCTTGATGATGACGCCGGTGATGAGGAGTATCTGAGGCACATCCAGGAGGCGGTGCCCAGGATTATTGAGGAGCACAAGCCGGAGCTGGTGATATATGTTGCTGGTGCGGACCCTTATATGAACGACAAGTTGGGGACATTGCGTCTGACCAAAAGGGGGCTGGCATTGCGGGACAGGATGGTGATAAGCAACTGCTATAAGGCAGGGATTCCGGTTGTGCCGGTCTTGGCAGGCGGCTATGCCCTGAACACCGAGGATACGGTTGAGATTCATGTCAATACCGCGCGGGAGTGCCTGCGCGCACTCGGACAGTTGCCGCCAAAGGCAGCAGAGGAAAATAACATTAATAACAACCAGAACAGGAACGAAAAAACAGAGAAGTAAAAACTGGGTCTTTAGACCCTTACCCATAAACGAATGGGGCGCAAAATCAGGGTCTGTTTTTTGACATCATCCCACCCTACGGATTACACCCGCTTTCTTGACCGGGAGGCGCGCTCGCTCAAAATCGCCGGTTATGATGTGACCATCATCGGTCTGGGAAGGGAAAGCGGCATTCATTATCAAGATGGGATAAAACTCATCAGTGTCAAAGAGCATCAAGGGGTTAGGAAGGTTTTGACCTTAAAGGAGATTGCCCGAATCGCAATTGAACAGCGGGCGGATATTTATCACTGTTGTGACCCCTGGTGTTTGGGGATTGGATTTCTGATTAAAAGGCATCGTCCAAAGGTGAAGATAGTTTATGAGTCGTGCGAGTGGTTTCCGCAGATGTATCTTGACCGGAATGACTTTCCCTTGCCCTTGCGCCTTCTTGGCTGGCTGGTTGTCACCTGTCTTGAATATCGGGCGACTAAAAATGCAGATGAAATAATTGAGACAAACCCGTTGCGGGCAAGACGGTTTCAGCGCCGGGGCAGAAGGGCAAGGCAGGTTCCCAATTATGCACCCCTGGAACTGGTTAAAGAGCCTTTGAATAAAAGAGAGCCCTGGTTTGTTTATACCGGGCTAATCTGCCGTCCGAGGGGTTTTGACCGCCTGTTAAAGGCGCTGACAATGGTAAAGCCACGGTTTCCGAATGTGCGGCTCCTGGTCAGGGGGGAGTTTGACCCGCGTGATGACATTGAGACCTGGGCAAAAGGGTTTATCAGGGAAAACCATCTTGAGGAGAATGTCCGCTTCCTTGAAAGGGTTGACTCCTATGCCAAGGTTTTTGAAATCATCAGGCCCTGCCTTGGTGGGGTGATTCTTCTCCAGCCTAAAAGGGGCAATGACTGGACAAATCAGCCCAGTAAACTTTTTGAGTTTATGCTCGCCGGTTTGGCGGTTGTTGCCAGCAACTTTCCGGAGATAGCCCGGATTGTGAATGATGCCCGGTGCGGCTGGCTTGTTGACCCGACAAGACCAGATGCGATTGCGGCTGCGCTCAATCAGGTCCTGGAAAACCCAGAGGAGGCGATTCGCCGGGGTCTGGCAGGCAGAGGTGCGGCAGAGAGTAAATACAACTGGCAAAATGCGGAGAAGGTCCTGATGGAAATCTACGAGCGGCTCAGCGGTTGAAAGATGGTATATCTTAAAGACCAGGATATTTACCTTAATTCATTATTAAGACAGGAGGGGGTTCCTTTTGCGGTAGAAGAGATTGATGCCCGGGTTTTTATCAACACCAGGAACGGTCAGACCATTTTGAGCACAACCAGCGATTTGCCCAAAGAGGTTCTTGGTAAAAGGGTCAGGGTCAAATTTCTTGCTCCGGATAAAACCGAAATCTTTTTCAATACCGGGCTGGTTGACATCAACGCCTGGTGTCTGATACCAAAATCTGCCAACACCGGCAAAACGGACAAAGGGCAAAACTTCCTTTATCAGGGTGAAGACAACGGCTCTGGTCAATTGATTGTCCTGCCATTTGAACCGAAGTTCTTGCTTAGGCATCGGGGAACGAGGTTGAAGCGGTTTCTTGCGAGAGGCAGAAGGCTACCCTATGAAACGGTTGCCACTGCAGATAGGGGAGGGCTAAGGAGGCTTTTTGCCGGCTGCCTGAGGGCAATTCTGAACTTCCAAAACATTCCCTATCTCCACCTCTCCTACGTGCCCAAAGGGCATCGGTCAGTATTTGGCTTTCGGATTGATACCGATTTCAGTTCACCTGCAGAGATTATAGCCGCAGCAGAGATTGCCAAAAGGCTTAAGATGAGATGGACCTGGTTTTTAAGAACCGCAACCTTTACCAATGACATCGTTGATGTTGTCAAGGTTCTTTCCGGTCAGGAGATTCAACTCCACTGCCACCGGCATCTAATCTATCCCGATTTTGAGCGCAATTACCGCAACTTCTCTCAAGGTGTTGAGATTTTAAAAAGGGCAGGGGTAAATCCCAAAGGTGTTGCCGCACCCTATGGGATATGGAACGAAACCCTTGATAAGGTATTTGCTGAACTTGGGTTTGAATACTCAAGCGAGTTCGGTTACTCCTATGATGATGTCCCTTCCAGACCGATTGTTAATCAAAAGGAAAGCCCGGTAATGCAGATTCCAGTTCACCCGGTCTCCTTGGGCAGACTCGCCTGGGCAAAAATGGATGAAAAGAGGATGATAGAGTATTACCAGAGGGTGATTGATTTACAGATTGCCAGGGGAGAGCCCTGTTTTCTCTATGACCATCCGGATATGATTGTCCGCTACCCAAGGGTTATCACCGAGGTTCTGAAATATGGGCTTGAGCGGTGCGGTTCCTTTATGACACTTGGCGAATACTGCCGATGGTGGCAGCAGAGGGAAAGGGTCAAATACAGTTGCCGGTTTAATGAAGGGGAAATTGATTTAGAGGCGGCGAACGGGATATCGGATATAAATATTGTCCTAAAATATTTGGGAAAAATGGCAACTCTGCCATTAACCACCCAAAGGATAGATTTTGATGCCCTCAAATGGGAACCGGTTCTGGTGGTGCCATTTGACCGAGAGGAGATCAGGACAAAAAGCTACCCATTGAAACTGCGCATCCAGGAAATGGTCAGGCAAATCCAGAGGAGGTTGCAGATTAAGGGGGAAATGGTATAGTTGATGAGATGAAGGCTCTTTTTGGCTCATTCTCAGCGGTAACTTTGCTTGGCGGTGGTGTTGAGGTTCAGGTTCGCTCACTTGCCCGGGTTTTGAATAAACTTGGTGTTAATGTTGAACTTTTTGACCCGTGGAAAAGATATGACCTAAGCGAGTTCAACCTTTTCCACCTTTTTGGCGCCAATGTGGGCACATACCACCTTGGTCGGGCAATAAAAGGTCTGGGAATGAAACTGATATTAACACCGGTATTTTACAGCCGTCACCAGCCTGCCAAGTTAAGGGCAGCGCTAGCCGTTGTAACAAAAATAAGAAGATATGGCGGGTACTGGACCGAGCATCTCTTCTGCAAGGAGCTGTGCGGGATGGCAGACCTGATACTGGTTAATACCGTTGAGGAAGGAGAGCTGATTGCCCGCGGCTTTGACATTCCAAAAGAAAAAATCGGGGTTGTTCCCAATGGTGTTGAGGAAAGGTTTTATTATGCCCAGCCCGACCCTTTTATCAAGGAATACGGGATTAAGGAGTTTGTTCTCTATGTTGGTCACATCGGTATGGGCAGAAAGAACCTCCTGCCTTTGTTGCAGGTGTTAAAAAAGAACCGGATACCCGGGGTGATAATCGGTCCGGTCTTAAACAATGAATACAGCCAAAAATGCCTTAAAATTATTGAAGGGGCACCAAACCTGAAATTGATTCCCCAACTGGCACCAGATTCGCCGCTCCTCGAGTCTGCCTATGCTGCCTGCGACACATTTGTATTACCATCTTTATATGAAACACCAGGGCTTTCAGCACTTGAGGCAGGGCTGGCAGGAGCAAAGGTGTGCATAACCTGCTATGGTGGCACAAAGGAGTATTTTGGGAACTATGCCACCTATCTTGAACCAAAATCAGTTTCATCAATAGAAAGGGCAATAAAACAGAGCCTGAATAGACCCAAAACAAACGAACTTAAAGAGCACATCCGGAAAAACTTTCTCTGGGAAAACTGTGGTAGGGTTCTTTTGGACTGGTATACAAAGTTTTCAATAGGGGAAAGGGAATAAATTAAAGTTGACTAAAAGGGTTTAACAGGTTTCTCTATTTAGTTTACATAATATTTATTATCAGAACAAGGTATCGCTCTTTAGAATTTGAACCAGTTGGCTGCCAGCCCTCCTAAGAATGGCATCTTCCAGTACTTGCCGGTGGCGGCATTGATGATGCCCATTATCATCATAACAAGCCCGAAGATGTAGCCGATTGGCCAGATGACAAACCAGCCGATAAACGGTATTGCACCGACGATGCTGATCGCCACAAACCAGATTGTCAGCATTATTCCCTGTTTGACATGGAACTTGCAGAACTCATTCTCCTTCATTGCCAACAGCGGCACAAGCCAGAGAATCCCAAGATATGATAGCCAGGCCAGGCCTTTGCCCTTTTCCACATCATCACCGCTCTCTATCCTTTTTTCTTCCTCTGCCATTGACTCCTCCTTTTTAGGTTTTATTCATAACGGATGTGCAGCCGCTCCGCATAGGCTCCCAATACCGGAACCCGCCAGCGCTGACCCGCGGCTGCCTGAATGAAACAGTAAATTATCAATAAAATGTACAGAATTGAGATTGCGGTCCCGGCAACATAATGGACAAGCCAGGCGGTAATCTTAAAGATAAAGCCCAAAAGAATCATACTTCCCAAAACCTTGCCCAGGATAAAGTCAAGGATGTAAATCGCAACCCAAACAGTTGCCAGTGCGAGCAAAATTACCAGGCTCTGAATACCGTGAAAACGGCAAAAACCATCCTTTGGTCTGAGAATCAGGGGTAAAAAGAAAAGCATCGGCAGGTAGCCAATTGCCGACAGGATTCTTATCTCCTGAGATAAGTTCTCGCCTTCTCCTTCAATCTTTATTTCTGCCATACTTTGTGCAGGTATTATAACCCTTCCCTTCCTTTTGTCAACAACTAAAGCCAGCTGCTTAAGTTTATGTATATATACACCAAATTAGCGCTGTCCTTTTCTGTTAAGTAATTGAAATTTAAAATCTTATCTTGATACCAAATTTTCCGAGGGACAGCCCCCAGGGCAAAAATGGTATTGGTCATTACAATATTGCTTCTTTCCCCCATCAGCCGCTTGACTTATGCTGGCATCTGTTTACCATTAATTATGATGATAAAAGAAGTTGAAATTACCCAAGCGATTGTTGAGCGGTTTTTAGAAAAGTTTTTGGACAACCTTAAAACCGATGTGGCGATAGTTGGTGCTGGTCCTTCAGGTTTGACCGCAGCCTGGAAAATAGCAGAAAAGGGGCTAAAGACCGTTGTTTTTGAGCGGGCATTAAAACCTGGTGGTGGGATGCCTGGAGGTGGGATGATGTTTTCTGAAATTGTTGTGCAAAAGGAGGCGGTCGGACTTATGACCGAGTTGGGCGTCAGGCCCCTGGAACACAAACCAGGCTACTTTGTCCTTGACCCGCTTGAAACCCTTGGGGCATTGCTTGTCCGGGTTAGTCGTGCAGGGGTCAAGATATTTAACCTCGTCAGTGCTGAGGATGTGGTTTTGATAGAGCAAAGGGTTTGCGGTCTGGTGATAAACTGGAGCGCGGTGGAGATGGCAAAACTTCATGTTGACCCGCTCACGGTCTCGGCAAGAGCGGTTGTCGATGCCACCGGTCATGCTGCCGAGGTTGTCAACCGCCTTATTCAGAAGGCAAAGGTCAAACTCAACACCCCTTCCGGCGGATTCGAAGGCGAGGGACCGATGTGGGCTGAACGTGCCGAAAGACTGGTCCTTGAAAACACCTGTGAGGTCTATCCAGGATTATGGGTGGCAGGAATGGCTGCCAATGCGGTAGCGGGCGCGCCAAGAATGGGTCCGATATTTGGCGGAATGTTTCTCTCCGGACAGAAGGTGGCAGATGAAATCATTAACAAACTCAAAACTTGAGTTATTTATTACCGCAATTTTTCTTACGGTCATCTCCTGCGGCTACTCGACCCGCTCTTTGCTTCCACCCCATCTCAAAACCGTTGCCATTACCGCGGTAGAGAACTCAACAACCCAGCCTGGGCTGGCTGAGGAGTTAAGCCTGGTTTTGCCAAGGGTCTTCAATTCTGACCGCAACCTGCGGGTGACCTCCTTAGAAAACGCGGACCTGGTGGTTTCAATTACCTTAACAGGTTATTCAAGGACCGCAGCAGCCTATGATGCCGAGCAGACCATCTCCGCCTATGAAATCAGCCTCGCCGCCCAGGTGGAGGCACAAGACCAGGTCCGCAACGAGCCCTTCTTTTCTGGCACCATCAGCACAAGGATTTCCTACGAACCGGAAAGAAAATCTGAAGAGGATGCCCTCAGCGAGGCGATTGAAAAACTTGCCCGTGAAATTACCCGCCAGATTATCACCGCATGGTAATTAGTTCGGTCTCCCGTCAGACCGGTTCGGTAGAGTTGTTTGTGAACAGGTTGATCCTGGGAGGGGATGGTCTGGCAGAACTGGATGGTCTGAAGGTGTTTGTTCCATTTGCCGCACCTGAAGAACGGGTCAGGGCAAGGATTGTTTTGCGTAAGCGCGACTATGCGGTTGCGCAGATTGAAGAGGTGATTGAGCCCTCTCCCCTCCGGATTCAACCTGCCTGCCCTTATTATGGGCGGTGTGGCGGTTGCCAACTGCAGCATATCAGTTATACCGGGCAACTGGTTGTGAAAAAACTCTTGGTAAATGATGCCCTTCAGCATTTGGGCAAAATCTATGTCCCGGTCAAGAACATCAAATTTCAATCCGCGGAGTGGCGCTACCGCAACAAAACCCAGTACCCGGTGGGGGCGCAAAAGAACCTCTTAATCGGATTTTATGAAAAAAGGAGCCACCGGCTCATTGACATCTCTGCCTGTCTTTTGCATCCGGAGCTATTCGACGATGTCCGCCAGATTTTATACGAGGCGATTATAATGAGTGGTGAAAAGCCCTATGATGAGCGAGCACATCTCGGCAATGTTCGGCATATCATCCTGCGTCAGGGGGGCGACAATGGTGTTTTGGTCATCCTCGTCACCCGGACAAAGAAAATTTCTTCAAAAATAGTGGCGAGGCTGGCAGATTTGCCGCAAATAACGGGCGTGGTGCAGAGCGTCAATCCGGAAAGGACCAATCGCATCTTAGGTAAAGAAACGACACCACTTTATGGTAAGGATTACATCAATCAGGTCGTTTTAGGAAAGGGGTTCCGCGTCTCCGCTAAGTCCTTCTTTCAGGTAAACATATCTCAGACAGAGGAGTTGGCACGAAAAGTTATAAATTTTGTAGAACCATCAGGGTATGAATCTGTTGTTGACCTGTTTAGCGGTGTGGGGATGCTCAGCCTAATTATCGCCGATAAGGTGAAAAAGGTTATTGGCATTGAGATTGAACCCAGTGCAGTAGCCGATGCTCGGTTTAACGCCGAGATGCAGATGGCCAAAAATGTCCAGTTTATTGAAGGTGATGTGAACGAACATATCGCTCAAATTGACAGCGCTGATATTGTTATTCTCGACCCGCCCCGGAAAGGCTGTGATTTCGATACGCTTCGTCAGATCGCCCGGTTAAAGCCGAATACAATTGTTTATATATCCTGCAACCCTGCAACCTTAGCACGAGATTTGGTTGTCCTGGAGGAAATCGGGTTTACCTGTCAGGAGGTTGAGCCCGTTGATATGTTTCCCCAGACCGCCCATATTGAGGTAATAACAAAACTTGTCAGAAAGGGCTGATGGAAGTTATTTCTGGGCTTTTGATTCCTGAGCCGGAAACAGAGCCTTATCCGGGGAGAATGGTTTTTCAAGATGGTAGGATAGTAGCGCTCATCCCTACAGAGGAGGTGGTTGGTAGTTACTATATTTGCAGCGGTTTTATTGACAGCCATGTTCACCCCTTGGAAACAGGATTGGGGCTTTTTTATCCTGACCTCTCCCCTGCCAAGTCAATTCCAGATGTGTTAGAGCGCCTCTCCACAGCTCTTAGAGAAAAGGCGGATTCGCCAATCATCCTTGGATTTAATCTTGAACCTGAGCGCTTACAGGAGCACCGTTATCCCTATCGCCGGGAGCTTGACCGATTGTGCCAGAGAAAACCTGTTTTTGTTTACCGGGTTGATGGTCATTCCGGGGTTGGCAATTCAGAGGCGCTTAAATTACTACCAGAGACAGTAAGTGATGGTGTCGAACTTGATGGCGCGGGGAAACCTACCGGTGTTGTCAGAGGCCCTGCCTATGAGTCCTTGTCGACTAAACTCAAACGGCAACTGCCCAAAGAGATTGTCAAAGAGGCGTTTCAACTTACCTCACAAATCGCTGTGAAGAACGGCGTTACTACCCTTGCAGCTCTCATCGGCTCAAATGAACTTGGAGAAGAGGAATGGAAAACCCTCCTTGATGCCCTTGATGAGGCGCCAATAAGGATGGTGCCTTTTCTCCAAAGTTGGAATCCGTTTATCGCCCGGAAATTCGGTTTAGCCAGGATTGGCGGCTGTCTGCTCATTGATGGCTCATTTGGTTCCCATACCGCTGCTTTGACTAAGGATTATGCTGATGCACCTGGATACAAAGGGCTGCTCTATCATACTGACGAAGAAATTGTTGCATTCATCTCTCAGGCAACCAACCTTGAACTCCAGACCGCATTTCACGCAATTGGTGACCGGGCGATTGAGCAACTACTCAGATGCCATGAATCTTTAGTTGAAAATGGCTTTGACAACCCGTTACGCCATCGCATAGAACATGCGGAACTGTTGTCCTTAGAATTAATAAGGCGCATAGCGCAGTTAAAGCTCATAGTTTGCGTTCAGCCCGTATTTGAAACCACTTGGGGGGGGCCTCTCGGGATGTATGCTCAAAGACTTGGGGAACGCTGGGAAAATACCAATCCACTGCGGTTGCTTTTAGAAAATGGGATTACCGTTGCTGGGGGGTCTGACTCGCCTATCACGCCACTGGACCCTCTTAGAGGAATCAAGGCAGCAACTTCTCTGCCCAATGTCTCTCAGCGGATCAAAGGCAAAGATGCCTTTGATCTGTTCACAGCCAATGCCTCCTATTCTCTGGGCATTGAAAACAAAACCGGAATCCTCAAACCCGGGTTTGATGCCGATTTCGTTGTCCTTGATGCCGACCCAAGGGAAAATCCTTGCTGTCAGGTCCTCGCCACCTATTGTGCTGGGAGAGTAGTTTATCAGAAATGCAAATGGCGGTAGTTAATCAGGAACTTGCCCGAATCTTTGCCCGTATCGCCGACGCCTTAGAGTTAAAGGGAGAAACAGGGTTTAGGGTCCTTGCCTATCGCAAGGCTGCGCGGGTGCTTGCCGATTTAACTGAGGATGTGGCAGAACTGGATAAGGCAAACCGGCTGGAGACTATTCCTGGCATTGGATCCGGCATCGCCAAAAAGATTCATGAATACCTGACTACTGGCAAAATGAAAAAACTTGAAGAGGCAACAAGTGGACTCGAACCTGGATTATTCACACTTTTGGAAATTCCCGGGGTTGGACCGAAAACGGTCAAACTGGTTTATGAAAAATTAGGGGTAAAGGACCTTGAGAGTTTAAAAAGGGCCTTGGCTGATGGCTCGTTAGCAAAACTTCCGGGTATGGGTGAGAAGAAGGCAGAGAATATCCTCAAAGGTATTGAGACCGCGGAACATTCTAAGGAAAGGATGTATCTAAATGAGGCGGACGAACTGGCTCAATCTATCATCGCCCACCTCCAAAAGGAACCGCAGGTAAAAAAGGTTGCTGTTGCTGGTTCCTTGCGCCGTGGCAAAGAAACG
This sequence comes from candidate division WOR-3 bacterium, assembly GCA_039801245.1. Classification (NCBI taxonomy): domain Bacteria; kingdom Pseudomonadati; phylum Caldifarciminota; species Caldifarciminota bacterium. The sequence goes on along the minus strand of JBDRUF010000012.1, from coordinate 23,691 downwards.
ATTGGTGATATTGATATCTTAGCAACTGGGAGCGACCCCAAGATGATTGTTCAACGCTTTATTAATTACCCCTTGATCAGACAAGTAGTCTCTGCTGGGGAGACGAAGGCATCAATCCTTGTTGGCACCGGCACCGGGGTTCGGCAGGTTGATTTGAGGGTGGTGGAAAGCGATGCTTTTGGTGCAGCTCTCCAGTACTTCACTGGTTCCAAAGACCACAACATTGCCCTGCGCTCAATGGCACAGAAATTAGGTTTAAAAATCTCTGAATACGGTGTTTTCAAGGGTGAGCGCCGTATTGCCGGAAAAACAGAGGTTGAAGTTTATCGAGCTTTGGGTCTACCTTATATTGAGCCAGAGTTGCGGGAAGACAGAGGAGAAATTGAGGCGGCAAAGGAAGGTTCGCTGCCCAAGTTGATAAAGTTAGAGGACATTAAGTGTGACCTTCATATCCATACCGATGCCTCGGATGGCAACTCTTCGCTTGAGGAGATTGTTGCTGCCTGTCAAGAACGTGGTTACTCTCATATTGCCGTCGCTGAGCATTCCGTTTCTGCAGGCTACGCGGGGGGGCTCAACGAGGATGAATTACTAAAGAGGTGCGATGAGATTGATAGGTTAAATTCAAAGTTAAAAGGGTTTAGGGTGTTAAAATCGGCTGAGGTTGATATTACCACCAGTGGCAGACTTGATTACTCTGATAAAACCCTTGCCCGGCTCGACTTGGTAATTGCCGCAATTCATCAGGCGTTTAGTAAGGAGGCAACTAGTCGAATTTGTTATGCCATCCAACACCCCTTGGTTCATCTTATCGCTCATCCCAGCGGTCGTCTTATTGGCAAAAGAGCAGGTTATGAGATTGACCTTGAAAGGGTGATAGAATATGCAGCAAGGTTTCATAAGGTCTTGGAGATTAACTCCTATTACGCCCGTCTGGACTTAAATGACATTTGGGCAAGAAAGGCTAAAGAGGCGGGTGTTTTACTGGCAATAAATACCGATGCCCATGCGGTTGCGGAACTGAACTGGATCCGTTACGGGGTCATCACGGCGCGGCGGGCATGGCTGGAAAAGGAGGATGTCATTAATTGCCTTTCCTTTGACAAACTTTTGAAACTTCTGAACAAAGTCGCCCCGCGTTCATTTTGATGGTTTTTGCTGAGAAAGCCAGTAACAGCCATAAAGAATCTCCCGCCAGGAACCAGCACTGTGCTCGCCTGCAGTGACAGCAAGCGTACAGGTTACACCCCAGGACTTTAACTCCCAGTAGAGCTGATAGTTAGCCATAAGATTCCAGTCTTGGTTTCGAGTTACAAGATAAACAAAATGGTTGTCGAGTAGTTCTGGCATTGCCAGATTCAAGGTGGCTTGATGAGCACAGACAGTTATCACCCCACGCACCAGTTCTGGATGTAAAAACATTGTTGCCAGCGCTTGCACACCCTGTCCGGAGAATCCGAAAAGATATATCCGGTTTGTATCAACCGGATAATATCTGAGTAATTTGTTTATTGTCTTAACGATATCCCCATCATTTAGATGAATGTCACGGTGATTTCTGCTTGAATGGCAGGTTGCTAAAATCCAGCCAAGAGAATCGCCAATTAAACGACAGGTATCCAAATCCTCTCTTGTGGCGCCGTTACAGTGGAGTAGAATCAACGCTGGTGCCTTTTTCTTGGCAACTATTGCCTGGGATGGGAGATAATAGCAATCGCTATCAGCGTCACAGCTGATGCTGTTAGGATTTGCTGAAAGCAAAAACAAAGGTATAAAGAGAACGCCAAGCATCGCTGGTTATCTTTCTACTTGGAAGAAAAGTACAGCTGCCACAGCGGCAAAGATAAGGTTGGGTAGCCAAGCAGCAACCGCGGGCGTGACCACATGGGAACCACCAAGTGCGCGGCAGGTCTGAATGACCCCCCAGTAAAGAAAGGAAAAAAGTAGACCGAGACCGAGACCAAGCATTACCCCACCACGACGCAATTTTACCGAGAGAGGAAGCCCCAAGAGCACAACGATTAACCCAATGAGCGCGTAAGAAAACCGGTAGTGATATTCAACCTCCTCTCGGACAACATTTTCCCCTATTGCCTTTAGCTGATTGATGTATCTGGACAGGAGGAGTGTTGGTATCTCTTCAACCGGTCTTGCCGGGCGACCCCATTCCACTGCTTTTTTCTCCAGCATATCCAATTCCCCTTTTTCCAGATAATGGTAATTTTCCTTGCCCGTAGAGTCAAATTCTCGCCTTTTCAGAGCCATACCAACCCACCCACTATCATCGTATACGGCAATTTCCCCATCTATTCTTTCGACAACACGGCGTTTTTTGTTAAGCTTAATAAGCAAAAAATTCCTCAAAGTTATGCCCTGAAAGTCATAATGAGGCTTCTCCAGTTCCCGTGCCCACAAAACAATATTGGCGTCAATGCGATACACATCCTGTCTTTTTTCGTTCTCGGGAGATCCTCTTTTTTCAATCACATACCGGCGGAGGTCGCTGAGGCGCCGGTTAAAAGGAACGGTAACAAACTCATTACCGAGTAGATAAATTATAATAGTAATCGCTCCCACAACAATCGCCGGGGCAAAAAGCCGGTAGACAATTATACCAGAACTTTTGAAGGCGGCTATTTCATTGTATCTTGTCATCTGCCCGTAAACAACAAATACCGCGAGAATTAGGCTTACCGGATACAAGAGTGTCGCTGCTGAAGGTAAACTGTAGAAATAATACTTAAGAATTACCAGGAAACTGACCTTTCTCGTGGTAAAGTAGGACAACTCCTCAAACAGGTCTATCAGGAGATAGATAATCACCACGCTTGCTAAAGCCAGAAGTGTAAACTTAACCATCTCCTTCAAAAGATGCCGATCAATGATTCTCATCTTTTAAGGGTTAATAACATCCGTAGGGGTGAAAATTCAAAAAGTGTTCTTGAAAGTAATTCTGTCACCGGTAATACTAATACGATATTGGGCAACCACATTCCAACAAAAGGTGTCAATTTGCCACTTTCTGCCATATTCTCACCGGCGAGGAGCAGGATGTAATAAACGGCAAAAAAAACGAGTCCGATTATAAACCCTGTGCCAATCCCCCCCCGGCGTAAAATTAAACCCACAGGTGCTCCAAAGAGTAAGAAGAAAAGGCACGAAAATGCCAGGGAAAACCTCTTCTGAATCTCGGTCTGGGAACGAACCGCTTCAAGTCGGCGATAACGTAACCTTGTCTTTAATTCGTCCAAGTGCATAAGTCTCGCCTGATCACCTTGCGCTTGTTGACTCAGCTTTTTAACCTCCTGATTTAACTTGGCGACATCTCCTTTTATTGTTGCAACTTGCTTAAAAAGATTCGGCAGAAACAGTTCATCATCACTGCGGTATTCCCGACCCCGGCGCACCAGTTCATCATCGGTCAGGATGTTGATTGTATGTTCCCGGAAGGAAAGCCGGCGGTAGTTGCCACTCTCAATCAGTTCGTGGATTTCTCCATCATAAAGATTGAGAATCAGATACCGGTCGTCAGAAGTGTAGCTAATTTTTCCCTTAGGGGCGGTGATAAATGCCGGGGTGCGATTGCCGCGGGTTCGCTCAAAGATGACCACATTGGTGACGGTTGAACGACGCTCATCCATTGACCCGATATAAACCATATAGCCCGGGAAGTCGTCCATAAAAATCCTCTCCTGAATCCGTAGCGCCGGTTTTTTTCGGGCAATATCGGTCAAGAGATTACGCACCCGGTGCTGGGTTTCCGGAACCACAAAGCCGTTAAAAAAGACCATCACCGGGACAAGCAGTGCGCCCAAGAAAAGAACCGGGACAAAAAGACGCCACGCCGGCACACCGGCGGCACGCACCACCGCCACCTCATTATCCTGGGACATCCTGCCAAATGTAACAACACCACCAATCAATCCGCCCAAAGGAGCGCTGATAGAAATAACAAAAGGCAGGGAAAAGAATGCAATCTCACCGACAACTCCAACCGGTACACCCTTGCGCACCAAAAGGTCGGCCAAAAGAAAAAGCCGGTCCATCAGTAAAACAAAGGCTAAAACGAGAATGGCAAAAACAAACAGGGGCAGAAATTCCTTTAGCACCTCGCGGTGTAGTAATCGCATTTAATTATCATACCTCTTGAATTTTATATGTCAATCGGACGGATTTTAATTGACAGGTAGAATAATTTTGCTATCATCCAGCAAAATTGCCCACGCACGGTATGAGTTTAGGTGATTATCAAGTTTTCAAGGTCCGCCCCTTGAATAACAGTGATGCTCGGGCAATCGGTTTGTTGACCCATCAGATTTATGCTGAAATCGGTCAACGACCTGCCGAGTCAATTGAAAAGATCGAACGCCTCTTTAATGTTGACTGGCTGCAGAATGGGGCGGGGCTGGTTTTAGAAAAAAGCGGGAAAATCATCGGCTATGGCTGGGCACGAGTTTCAGTTTGGCATCAAAAGGACATTGTTAATATGGGGCTTTACCTTGGATCCGAAGCACGCGGAAGGGACTGCTATCATTTGCTCACTGATGAACTATTTACTATTGCCCAAACCCTCGCCAAGAAGTTTCGCGTGAATGAGGCGATGATATTCTACCGCAGCACTGACAATATCCACCCGCCCATATTAATGGAACTTGGTTTTTCCCTCCATCCCATTTCTATGCTCGGTTTTCAGCACAACCTGGAATCGCTGCCTGAATACCAACCAATTTCAGGCATCACCATCACCCCAATTGACCTTAAACGGGAAAGGCAGGAATTATCAGCACTGGCGCAGCAGGTGTTCGATGACATCCCCAATCAGGGTGAACCAGTAAGTGATGTTTACCTTGACTGGGAGACCTCCGATTCAAGGTTCCAGCCTGAGCAGTTTCTTTTTGCCCGAGCAGGCAACAAGCCGATTGGCTATCTTTTAATTTTCCGGGATGATAGAAACCAAGAACTGATTTATGAGATTGCCGAGTTTGGGGTTCTACCTCAATGGCGGCACCAAGGCATTGGCTGGGCGCTTTTGGTTTACGCGTTGCAATGGATTAAAAATCAAGGGGCAAAGTTTGCGCTTGTTGCCTCTTTCAGCAGCAACCCGGTGTTATCCCTCTACTGGCGTTTGGGGTTCCGTCCGGACCCGAGCCGCACCTACAACTTCTATTTTAAGTCCTTATAGCCGTTCCTTTCTTCACTCCCTACGATTTTAATGGTAACACCACATGAGAATCTAAATTTATATTGAAAAATATCTGCACATTTAAATGTATAGTTGTTATTGAATCGGGATGCACCCGGGGGGTTACTCCCCCTCTGAAGTTGGTTATTAAAAGAAAAGGCAAGCAAGTTATTAGAAATTATTAGCTTAGAACAATTCTTATTAACTGAGAGTGTCAGAAAAACCAGAACTTGACTCAAGACCTTTCCATAGGTAGATTGTTTTATGCGCTATCTTGATGCGGGAGTTGATATCGAACGGATGAACCTCGTAAAAAAACAAATCGCCCGGCTTGTCCGTACAACGAAAACTCCTGGGGTGCTTTCGGATGTTGGGTTATTTGGCTCCCTCTTTGTACTGCCGAAGGTAAAAAATCAGGTTTTGGTTGCCAGTTGCGACGGTGTGGGGACAAAGACGCTAATCGCCAAGATGGCAGCGAGATATGATACCGTAGGGATTGACATCGTCAATCACTCGGTCAACGACATCCTCACCTTGGGTGCAAGACCTCTGTTTTTCCTTGACTACATCGCCCATTCAGACCTGAGTAGCACCCAGCTCACCGCAATTGTCAAAGGGCTGGTAAAGGCCTGCAGACAGAACGCTATTGCGCTTGTTGGTGGTGAAACTGCAATGATGCCAGACATTTATCGACCCGGTGAATTTGATCTGGTCGGGTTTATTGTCGGGGTAGTCGAGAGGGATAAGATTGTCGACCCGAAGAGACTGGAGCCTGGTGATGTGGCTATCGGAATTCCTTCAAACGGGCTACACACCAATGGCTATTCACTTGTCCGCAAGGTCCTTTTTTCAATGCACCGGTTAAGTTTAAAATCCCGTTTAAAAGGTTTAAAATGCTCGCTGGGTGAAGAGCTGCTACGTCCGCATCGCTCCTATTTGAAAATGGTATATCCCCTGTTAAAACACATCAAGGCGCTTGCCCACATTACCGGTGGTGGCTTCTATGAAAATATCAGGAGGCTTTTGCCAGAGGAGACCTCCTGCATCATCAAAAAGGCATCCTGGCGCCCTTTACCCATCTTTCGGCTAATTCAGAAGTTGGGGGATGTTCCTGAGGAGGAGATGTATCGGACCTTTAATATGGGAATGGGGATGGTGGCTTTTGCCTCTCCAGAGCGGGCAAAAAGGATAATCAGGGCGATTCCTCGCTCAAGGGTAATTGGTAAGATTGTCCGTGGAACCTTCGGCGTAGTTGTCATTTAAAGCTATCCCCGGGGATGAAATGTTTTGTAGACAGCACGCAGATAACTTCGGTCAATATGGGTATAAACCTGGGTTGTGCTGATGTCTTTGTGACCGAGCATCTCCTGAACCACCCGCAGGTCTGCGCCGCCTTCAAGGAGATGGGTAGCAAAGGAGTGGCGCAATGTATGGGGCGTAACCCTCCCTCTGATACCAGCCAGCCGGACACACATTTTCAAAATCTTATAGAAACCCATTCTTGTCAGCCTATTGCCCCGCGCATTCAGGAAAAGATAGGGGCTGGTTCGGTTGCGGCTAAAATGGGGACGGGCGATTGCAAGATAATCCTTCACCGCCTGAATCGCGGGTTCTCCCAAAGGAACAACCCTTTCCTTTGAACCTTTACCCACAACCCGGACAAATCTTTCGCCGAGGTCAATGTCACCGGTAGTGAGGTTTAACAGTTCTGAAACCCGCAGACCGGCACCATAGACAACCTCAAGCATCGCCTTTGCCCGCAATTGCGAGAAGCGGTCTGAAACCTTATCTGTTGCCTTAATCAGTTCTGCCACCTCCTCCTGACTGAGGACATTTGGCAAAAGGCGCCTTTGTTTGGGCATCTTCAAATCCACCATTAGGGAAGAAGGCAAGTTAAACTCATGTATAAGAAAATTGCAAAATGCCCTCAAAGAAATTAACTTGCGGGCTATTGTTGAAACCGACAGTCCGCAATCACTCAGTTTGCGGATAAAACCCCGGACTTGGTGCGGCTGAATTTTCGATGGCTCCCGAGCCACCGCTGGCTGGTCTTTGAGGAACTGTGCCACATCGGTAAGGTAACACTCAACCGATGTCTCACTTACCCCACGCTCAACCAAAAGATAATGGGCAAATTTTTCCAGAATTTCCGAGGAAGTTCTCTGACCATTCCTCTTTTCAATTAACCGGTTCAAACTCCGCCTTAGAAATGATGGTATCATGCTCAAACCGTTCATCAGGCAAGGGGTGGTCCTGATTGTAATGAAGACCACGCGACTCCAGCCTTTGCCGAGCACACCTCATTATCAGGCGAGCCACTAAAAGCATATTGTGCATCTCAAGAACCGGAACCGAGTTTAATTTCCCGATTTTTTCTGCCTCCTGGACAAGGCTATTTAACTCCTTTTCTCCTTGGATAAGGCCGCTGTCGGACCTGACTATTCCCGCATAACACCACATAACATCACGCAAACGGTTAACGGCACTAACGGCCTGCTCGTCTGCTCCGAATTTATACTCAAGGTTTAATTCCGCTGGAAAAACCGCTGATTGCTGTCCGGTGAAATTGCCATAGGCAGATGTAGCATTAATCGCTGCCCTTTCGGCAAAAACCAACGCCTCCAGAAGGGAGTTTGAAGCCAATCGGTTGGCCCCATGCAGACCGGTGCAGGCACACTCACCAGCAGCAAATAACCTCGGAATTGTTGTTTCTCCCCACTGGTTGACAACCACACCGCCGCACACATAATGGGCAGCCGGCACAACCGGAATCGGCTCCCGGGTGATGTCAATGCCAAATCTTAAGCAGGTCTCATAGATGTTGGGAAACCGCCGACGCAAACTATCGTGAGGAATCCCGGTGCAGTCAAGCAAGACATATTCATCCCCCCGCCGGGAAATCTCAGCAGCAATTGCCCGGGCAACCACATCTCTCGGCGCGAGCGAACCATCCGGATGGTAGGCGTTCATAAACTCCTTACCATCCCTGGTCTTGAGAACCGCTCCTTCACCACGAACCGCCTCGGTAATAAGAAAAACCCGGTCGTCAATCCGCTGTCCAAAGAGTGATGTCGGATGAAACTGGATGAACTCCATATTGGCAACCTTGGCACCGGCACGAAACGCCATGGCGATCCCATCACCGGTAGCGATTGATGGGTTGGTGGTATGCCGGTAAACCTGTCCGATTCCCCCGGTGGCTAAAAGGCAGGCTTTTGCCCTGATTAATTTTATCGTTCCGCTTGTCTTTCCCAAAACCACGGCGCCATAAAAGACGCCCTCTTCGTCAATAATCAAATCAATGGTAAAATGCTCCTCCCAGATTTTTACGCTCCCAAGGGCACGCACCGCTCTTAAAAGACCCTTTTCGATTTCATATCCGGTGGCGTCCTGGGCATGGACAATTCTCCGCCTCCGATGTCCCCCTTCCCTACCAAGGTCAAACCGGGGCTCACCTTTGCTATCAGAACGGACCGAGAAGTTGACACCAAGTGCCCACAACTCCTTTATCAGTCTGGGGCCGGCATCGGTTACCAACTTAACGATTTCTGGATGAGCCAACCCCGCCCCAACCCTTATAGTGTCCTCATAGTGCAATCTCGGGTTGTCATCATCGGCGACCGCAGCCGCAATACCACCTTGGGCATAGTTGGTATTTGACTCCGCGCTATCTTTCTTGGTTACGATAAGGACATTGCCTTTTTGCCCGGCTTTATAAGCAAACCAGAGCCCAGCAATGCCCGAACCAATGACTAGGTAATCAACCTCTATTTCCTGCATTATCTATCAGAAGCGGTAACGCAGTTCAACGCCAGGCTGGTTTTGGCTCGGGTTGATTTCAACTCGGTGCTTTATGTCGGCTCCCGGGGTAAAGAAGATACAGTCAAGCAGACTGACAAATCGGTTGAGAAGAAGCGCGGCAGTGATAAAACTAACAGTCATACCCGCATCCCGAGCCGACCTCCTTGTGCGCCAATAGGAGTAGATTCTAATTGAATCCGCCTCCCAATCCCACTGAGACCTCCCAAAATAGCCGTGACTTTCATAATAACGGCGCTGGGCATCAGGGTCATCAGGATATAAATCCCTCGCCTCTCGCCGAATATCCTCATTGTATTCCTGGGCATTGTCATAACGCTCTAATGCCCGGTAATATTGGGGGTCTTTAATCGTGATATCTGCTCGGGCATATTTTGCCGCAATCAACTGGGCATCCTGGTTCCGACTGCTGCGATACCAGGAGAATCCTGCCCATCCTGCCCAGAAAATACCATCAAGCCAAAGCATTACCTCTCCCCTATTCTTAGCATTGGTTAGGAGTTGACCGGTTCCGGGTAAAACCATTGACGCAAGCATTGCTACATTTCGTCTTGATGTTTTTAGGGTAATATCATTTGCTGCCGGTGACACAATTATTGTCAATATAATAATAGGGGTCATCGTCCCTCCCTTTTTACAAAATAAGCAGTTTTTTAATTGATTTCCTGCCGCTATTTTGGGATTTCAGAAAATAAATCCCAGGGCGGAGATGGCTGATATTTAATACCATAGTATTAGACTGGAGGATGGAGCAATAGAATTGTCGTCCTGTCGCATCATATAGAGTCACAATTCCTCTTGGTTCACCTTTAATCTCGACTTTTTTATCCCGCCTGATGACCGTGGGACCGGGAAGGGATTCCTCCGCTTCGCTCGGAATGACGGGGCCGTCTTCCGTCTCGGCAAGACCGATGAGGTTCCAGTCGGTCAACTTCGCATATATGTCCCAGCCTTGGTGGCGCCGGTTGTCTGTCCAGGCAAAACCAATTACCCTGTCATTTGCGACCACACTCTGCCCAACGGTCCAATGGGTATTTTTCGGAAACAGGTTTGGTTCGTTGATTTTTTGATTGCTGCCCATCCTGAGCCGGCTCGGCGTGAACCGCTGGCAGTAAATCTGGGGATTTCCCGGAATTTCTCTTTCATCATCGAACATCACCACCAACCTGCCCAAATTGTCAAAGGCGCAGGATGGGGAATAACAGTCCGACTGATTTAATGGATTGTCGTTCACCCGTTCATTATCTCCGATTAAATTTCCTGTTGAATCAAGCCATTGGATGTAAACATCATAGGAGCCATTCCGGGTATCCTCCCAAGCGATCACAATATTGCGGTTATTATCAATCGCACAGGCGGGAAATCCCTGGTATACCTGCGCGGCATCGGTATTCACTCTCTTATTCTCTCCAATCCAAGACCCATCAGGTCTAAAGAGCTGGCAGTATATGTTGACATCGCCGTCACGAAAGTCCATCCAGCTTACAACCCAATAGCCCTCGACATTCATCGCCACACTGGGATAATAGCCTTCCTCATTTGTGTCAATAACATTGAACTCAGCTCCTATGGGTTTGCAGTTCGGGTCGTATAGGCGGGCGTATATTTGAAAAAAACCAGCCCGATTGTCCATCCAGACAATTACCGCCCGGTTGGTTGAATCCATTGCACAATACGGGTACCACTGATGGGCACCCACATTTCCTTCATTTACAAGAAAATTATTACCAAGCGGGTACCCTTGATCGTCAAGGAACTGGGCATAGATATCCCAGCCCTGTCTCGAATCGACCCAAGCAACCAAGAATCGACTATTGCCGCCAGCCACACTCGGATAATAATGGTTGTGAGTCCTAATCGGATCGTCATTCATTCTAATATTGGAATTGATTTGGTGGCCTTGTTCATCAATAATTGCTCCGTAGATGTCACAATTTGTATTACGCTCATCCTCCCAGGCGATCAATATGTTCCCATGCCTTTCCATCCCAATTGAAGACACCCGCTGATGGGCACTCGCACTATCATCATTCACCCGGAAATTTCTCCCTATCCTCGTGCCGTCACGGGCAATCCGCTGACAATAGATGTTGTAATCACCGGAACGGGCATCAGCCCAAGCAATCCAGTAACCGCCATCAGGATGGGCAGCCACCGTGGGCATATTTTGCGCGGTAGAATCGGGATCATCGTTTATTTTAAATTCAGGTCCGAGTCTCGAGCCGCTCAAATCAAACCGCTGGGCATAAATATCATCATCGCCATCGCGGTTATCAGACCAAACGATGATAAACTCGTTAAAACTGTTTATTGCCACATCACCCAATAACTGCTGGGAATTTCCGGTATCGGTGTTAACTCGGAAATTACCTCCTACCGGTTCCCCTTGAGGGTTATAAATCTGGGCATAGACATCCCAGTTGCCTCTGCGTCTGTCATTCCAGCACACGACAAAATCACCTGAATGACCAGCAGCTACTCTCGGAGACCACTGGATACTGTCATCTGGGGTGACAAGAAAGTTATTTCCGATCCTTGTGCCATCAAGCCGAAAACGCTGGCAAAATATGTTCCAGTCCGAGGGGTTGTTTCCCCTGCCATCCATCCAGACAATCACAAATCTGCCTGAATCATCACCACTCACATCAGGTTCATACTGATTTGCCCAACCAATCGCATCATCGTTAACCCGGAAGTTATCTCCGCGGAGTGAGCCATCGGGATTGAGAAACTGGGCAAAGATGTCCCCAGTCAACCCATATCTGCGGTCATCCCACACAATCAGGGCGGTACCATTAGGAGCGATGTGAACACTGGAGATGCTCTGGTCACCAGCTGCTGCCGAATCGCTAACTCTAAAGTTGTCACCCAGTCTATAACCCCGTTCATCAAAACGCTGGCAAAATACGTCAGAATTGCCGATTTGTCTTCTATCCTCCCAGGAAAAGATAAACTTGCCATCAATGCCAATTGCGGTTGCCGGGTCGCCCTGCCAGCCCAGCGTAGCATCGGTATTTACCCTTTCATTTACACCGATAGGATTTCCTACAGAATCAAACCGCTGGAACCAGATATCAGCATCACCATCTCGAAACTCATACCAGGAGATGACAAAGCCACCATCAGGACCCACCGCTATATCTGGTCCTTTTTGCTGGCAGCCCCCATACACATCGTCGTTGCAGAGGAAGTCGTTGCGGATAACGCTATCCTTGGAAAGATTGTAAGACCTGCTGTGGATAGTTTTCGGGGGCAATAAATACCCAGGTAAAGGACGAGGATTTAAAGGTGTCCGTTCATTCACGAATCCCTCTATCTCGAGAAAAGAAATAAAAATGGTAATCAAGAAAGGAGTGGAAATCATCTGACGATAGCCAGTTTGGTAAAACGAATCTCATTTTGAGAGCCGTTCTCAATCCGGAGACGAACAACATAAAGTCCAGGTGCGATGGTTCGCAAGTCAACGTGTGCCTCATTATCAATAAGTGCGACTGCTGGCGCCTCAAACTCCTTTATTACCGGTTGCCCACTCATATCCAAAACCATCAACCAAACCTTGCTATTCCCCGGACCAAGCCGATACCTAATGTTGACCTCTTTGCCGGCGGGATTGGGGTAAACATAGAATCCCTCCACCAAGGTCGCAGAGGGAGATGGTAGCGAAGGAATTTCGCTAAGAGGAATAAGGCCGGTATGGCAGGGGTCGTGATAGGCACAACCCCATTTAACCTGGGGATTGGAATTGGGTATTTTCCAGACATAAAAAATTCCCTTATCTGAGCCAGTAACGATTTCCAATAAGCCATCTTGATCAATGTCAATGACCAGGGGGATTGCACTAACCGATGCGGTTGTCATCAAAGGAAAATAGTCCAAAAGCCTGCCTGAGCCACCGTCAAAACCCAAGACACCATATTCAGGTGAGCCGATAATCAAATCCCTAATACCGTCATTGTTGATATCGGCAATAACCGGTGAGGAACGATACTCAAATGGAACATCATAGGTGATTATCCAGTTGCCGGCAAGTTCCTGAACAGTATAGGCGGATTCATAGACAAACGGATAGTTAGTTAAGAGGGTGGCATTGCGGTTGAAGGCAAAAAGTTTGTGCCGGGCAGCGGCGATGATATCAAGGAAACCGTCCCTGTTAATATCCTCACAGGCAATTGTGCCGGTAAATGGGTGTTCAATCAACTCCTGTGAGGTAAAAACTATTTTGCCATTCAGTTCCACGATATAAACCCGGTAGTTGTGTCCACCACCTGCAACTACTGCAATCTCCATCATACTGTCGCGGTCAAAATCGGCAACAATTGGTTGCGCCCAGGAATAAAACGGGGAGTTACCCAAGGAAAGCGGAAACCCGGGAACAACCGTTCCATCATAATTCAATAGCAATAGCCGGTGGTCACCAGTAAGAATGGCAATTTTGGGAAGGATGGTATCAGTAACCGCTACCGGTGCCCTGATTTCTGAACCGACAAAAAAGGGAAACCCGGGCAAATCCTGACCCTGATAGTTCCAGGCGTAAACCCTTAAGTCGGTAGAACCCACAATCACATCCTTATAACCATCGCCATCCAAATCAGCAAGAGTTGGTGCAGCCACAATCCGGTCAAAGGTAATTAAACTCTTAACCAATTGACCCTGGGCATCATAAATTCTCACCCTGCGGTCAACTCCAGCAACAACTATCTCCAGACCGAGGTTCGGTGCCACATTCCCAATGGCAACATCAGCAATGATTGCGGTGTTGGTATTGACAAAGGCACCATTGGGATAACGATAGCCCGTGCCATCTGCCCGCCAGACGCTTACCTGACCGGCGCTGTCTGCGGTGATTATTTCGAGTGTTCCATCAAGGTCCAAATCGGCAGCAAAACTTGAGCGAAATGGACTGTTTCTTCCCTGGTCAACAGGAAAACCGGGTTGATAAAGTTCCCAGTTGACGCTTATCGGTATAACTGTATCCTTGAGCCGGTCTGATGTATCCTTTACGCCCAGAAGATTAACCGCAAGAAATGTCTTCCCGGTATAGCCGTCGCTATTGGGATTGGTGTTGGCGTTAAACCTGTCATTATATCCCTGCTTAGAAAATGCGTCGTATTTGTAACCATAGATTTCGTATTGATAGTTGTACATCTTCCAGTAGGGGACATCAAAATCCTGTACCCCATCCCCTTCCTCAAGGTCAACGCCCTTGTGTTCAGGAAAGATGTTGATGGCATTATAAGGACCGTAATCGGCAATAATCTTCTCGTCTATGTGCCAGATTAATATCCCTGAGCCGGGCTGAAAGAAGTCATACTCGTTTGATTCAATCCCGATTAAAACCCCATCCTCAACATCAACAATGATTGTATCCGGTTTTCTGATATCGGTCTGGCGGTTTTCAATCAGGAAATACTCATTCTGATTGACCGGTATTTTGATAATCGTCGGGCAAAGGCTGTCAGGACGTTGGGCAAACAATTCGGTGTCCATCGCTGCGGCATAAACAAATATTGACTCTTTGGGAACGGAAACAACAACCGGGTTAATAAAGCCCAATTGGACCCGATTGTAGGCATCAAGAAAACCGGGAATTACACCCGGCGGTGCACCGGCACCGTAATCGCCCAACCAGCCACCATAACCCATCAGGCTCCAGGCGCCAACACCCATTGTTACACCGGTAACATCGTATAAATCGTACGCACCCAAAAGGTGGGCAAACTCATGTGCAAGGGTTCCTGCCAGACCCACCATTCCCGCAAGGTTGGTCTCGCCTTTCTCGGTCAAAGTGTCCTGGCGCATCATTTCCGGCAGAACCGTTGCCTGTTCAATCCTTGTCTGCCCCTCATCAACCAGGATATAAGGCACACCCAGGTACGCCTCAATCGCACCTGGAGGAATCTCACCGGCAAGCAAATCATAAGGGCTGTCCCATCTACCATCCGCGGCATAATCCGACTGCAAACCGCTACCAGCGTGAAAGATGATAAACTCATCATAATCCCTGAACCTGATATTAGGGTCCTCATCCGCAATCTTTAACGCATCGTGCATCAGCCTGACCAGTCCGAACTCAATACCTTCATAAGATAAAGTGTCCCCGTAAAACATCATCTCTCTGGGCAACTGGTACGCATCCTTTTCTCCTTCAGGCATCACCTTGAAGTCGATATAAAGTTTGCCCAGCGACTGTGCCCGATAGTAGTTGCGCAAACCCTCCATCATCCTCTCAAAATAAAGTTTGAAATGGGGAGGGTCATAGAAAAGCCCGGAATCTGGTGAGAGAAAACCAAAGGTGTCCATCTTGCCATTACCGGTTGTCAATGGGGTTGTATCCTCGACAAACTCAACCCTGAGGCAGAGAACCCGCACCGTATCAACCTGCCCCTGGCGCAACCGGTTGATTCTCGCCATATCCTTATCGGTTGGTCTGAAACGAAAGCGGGCAAAGGGTGCCGCCTCCTTTTGCCAATTTGTCATTGCCGGGACAAGGCGCTTTGTCACTTCAACCTGTTTTGGACTTTTATAACCGGGGGTGCGCACAATTTTGATTTGACCGGCCTCAAGCGCCAAAGCCAAAAACAGAAAATAGATTGTCAATGGAATAAACCTTTTCAAAAAAGACACCTTTCTTTAGTAAAACACCGTCTCAAACGGAGAGAGAGGGATTCGAACCCCCGATACCCTTGAAAGGGTATACGTGATTTCGAGTCACGCGCCTTCGTCCGCTCGGCCATCTCTCCCCTTCAATCCTTTTCCTCCCGCCGCTTCTTGAAAAACTCCTGCAGGAGCGCCACCGCCTCATCTGCGAGAACCCCGCCGGTAACCTCAAAACGATGATTGAACCTGTTGTCCTTAATAATATCATATCTTGAACCGAGACAGCCAAACTTCTCATCCCTTGCCCCGAAAACCACCCTTTTCGGACGGGCAAGGATCAGTGCACCGGTGCACATCAAACAGGGCTCAACCGTGACATATACCGTTGTCCCAGACAGACGCCAGTTCTGCAGGGTGGTGCTGGCTGCGGTTAAGGCAAGGATCTCAGCATGCGCGGTCGGGTCCGAGAGCCCTTCAACCCGGTTATGCCCCCTCCCAATAACATTACCATCCTTGACAACAACACATCCAACCGGCACCTCATTCTCGGCAAACGCCAGCCTTGCCTCCTTCAGCGCCACTCTCATCCAGATTTCGTCCTCTTTAACCAAGACCGTATCTTCCTTTTCAATGCGCCCGGCGCGATTCGAACGCGCAACCTACGGATTCGTAGTCCGGCACTCTATCCAGTTGAGCTACGGGCGCTTCATCATCGTGATTTTATGCTGCCTGCAGCAAAAGTCAATAGTAAGATTTCGGTCCTTATCTTCAGAATTGAGTCTCAAACCATCCCTTAATTCGATTCAACTTCCAACCCGCTGATATATTTAACCACAACCATTCCGCATCACTTAAAACCTTATCGCAAACAAAAATTACCGGCGGTTCTGATAGTAAAGACAGACCTTGAAATCAACCGAGAAAAAGCCACAAATCCTATTTTCAATAGCAGGTCCAAAATTATCAGGGGGATTATCCCCCGGCAAAAATCGTTCCTGGCCTAAGTTACGAAACTGCAAGGATTAACTCAATTTCACCCCGCTGAATTTTGTATATTTTTATATATACTTCAGCGGTTAGACCCGGTCAGGAAACTTTTCCTTCAGGTAATCAACAATCTCTTGGGTTGGTGTGCCCGGACCAAAAAGCCTGCCGCAGCCCATCTTATAAAGCGCCTCCATATCCTCCTTGGGAATGATACCACCGCCAAAAACCAGAATGTCACCACCACCCTTTTCCTTTAAGAGCCGCATCACCTCCGGGAAAAGGGTCATATGGGCACCAGAAAGGATGGAAAGTCCGACAGCATCAACATCCTCCTGAATTGCGGTCTCGGCAATCATCTCCGGTGTCTGATGCAATCCGGTATATATAACCTCAAACCCGGCATCACGCAAAGCCCGTGCCACAACCTTGGCACCGCGGTCATGTCCGTCAAGCCCGGGTTTGGCAATGAGGATACGCAGTTTTTTCCCCATCTTTGCCTCCTAAAACATCGGTGGCTCGGCATAGGTGCCGAACACCTCTTTCATCGCCCCACAGATTTCACCAAGCGTCGCATAAGCCCGCACCGCCTCGAGGATAGGATACATCACATTGTCCTTCCCGGCACAGGCCGCCTTTAAGTCGTCAAGCGCCTTGCGCACCTTGCTGTTGTCTCGGCGCTGGCGCAATCTTCTCAGCCGCTCGTGCTGCTCCTCCTCAACCCGCGGGTCAATCTTGAGAATCGGAATCTCCAGTTTCTCCCCTGCAAGCACATATTTATTCACCCCCACAACCGTGCGCCTGCCTTCATCAACCGCCTTCTGATAGCGATACGCCGCCTCAGCGATCTCCCGCTGGGGATACCCCTGTTCAATCGCCTTGACCATTCCTCCTAAGGCGTCAATCCTTTCAAAATACTCGTAAGCCTTCTTCTCCAGTTCATTGGTCAGCGCCTCAACATAATAGGAGCCTCCTAAGGGGTCAATCACATTGATAACCCCGGTCTCCTCGGCAATCAACTGCTGGGTACGCAGGGCAATCAAAACCGCCTTTTCACTTGGCAAAGCCCAGGTCTCATCCATTGAGTTGGTGTGCAGGCTCTGGGTTCCACCCAGAACCGCCGCCAGCGCCTGAAATGCGGTGCGGACAATATTATTTTCCGGCTGCTGCGCGGTCAAGGTGCAGCCTGCGGTCTGGGTGTGAAAACGCAAAAGCCAGGACTCGGGCTTTTTCGCCTTAAAGGTCTCCTTCATCTCCCTCGCCCAGATGCGCCGGGCAGCCCGAAACTTGGCAATCTCCTCAAAGAAGTCAAGATGGGAATTGAAAAAGAAGGAAAGCCGCGGGGCAAAGGTGTCCACATCCAGCCCGGCTTTAATCCCCGCCTCAACATAGGTCATTCCATCCTTCAGGGTAAATGCCAGTTCCTGGGCAGCGGTTGAACCGGCTTCGCGGATGTGATAACCGGAGATGGAGATGGTGTTCCATTTGGGGACATGCTTGGCACCAAATGCCATAATGTCGGTAATGATGCGCAGTGATGGCTCAGGTGGAAAAAGCCAGGACTTCTGCGCGATGTACTCCTTGAGGATGTCGTTCTGGATTGTCCCGCGCAGCTTTTCACTCGGTACCCCCTGTTTCTCCGCGGTAACGATATAGAAAGCCCATAGCACCGCTGCGGGTCCATTGATGGTCATTGAGGTGGAAACCTCTCCTAACGGGATGCCGTCAAAAAGGGTCTCCATATCTTCAAGCGACGAAATCGCCACACCACACTTTCCCACCTCTCCCTTTGCCATCGGGTCATCCGAGTCCCTGCCATAAAGTGTGGGAAAATCAAAAGCTACAGAAAGACCGGTCTCACCATGGGCAAGGAGAAACTTGTAGCGGGCATTGGTGTCCCGCGCGGTTCCAAAACCGGAAAACTGGCGCATTGTCCAGAGCCTACCCCGGTACATATTGTGCCTTATCCCCCGGGTAAACGGATATTCACCAGGAAAACCAAGGTCACGCAGATAATCAAAGCCCACCAGATCTGCCGGTGTGTATAAAATCTCAACCGGTAAACCGGATACGGTCTGAAACTTTTCAGTTTCACCTTTTTTTACACACCTTTCCCACCGCTCTTTTTCCTGTTTGATTTTATCAATTTCAGCCATCAACCCCCCTTTCGTTTAGGAGTATTGCTGCTGCTTGATAAGGTGAGATCTTTCGCTTTATTACCTCAGCAATCAGCTCCTCAAGCCGCTCATTAACCCTGGCATCCTGCCAGAACCGCCGACGCAGTCTCTCCTCAATCAGCCTTTCAACCTCAACTCGTACTGCCTTGCGCCGGCGGTTTTTAAGAACATCAGAACTTTCAAGATACCGGCGATGGGCACAAATCTTTTCATAAAGCTCGCCAACCCCTGTGCCGCTCAAGCCGGATGTTTTAACCACCGGGGGAACCCAAGAGTCACTTTTCGGTCTCAACTCCAGCATCGTTTCAATCTCAAGGACAATCCGGTCAGCACCTTCACGGTCGCTTTTATTCACACAGTAGATTTCTCCAATCTCCATCAATCCGGCTTTGAGCGCCTGAATGGAATCCCCGGACTCAGGGACAAGGACAACAACAGTGGTATCAGCCGCTTCAGCGATGTCAAGCTCCATCTGACCAACTCCAACCGTCTCAATAAAAATGTAGTCCTTGCCAAAGGCGTCGAGGACATCACAAACCTCCTTAGTGCGCAGGGCAAGACCACCGAGGCTGCCTCTGGTTGCCATTGAACGGATGTAGACCCCAGGGTCGGTAAAAAGTGATGCCATTCGCACCCGGTCACCCAACACCGCACCCCCGGAAAAGGGTGAACTCGGGTCCACCGCCACCACACCAACCGAATGCCCCTCTTTCCGGGCGAGCAACACCAGTTTTTCCACCAAGGTGCTTTTCCCAGCACCAGGAGGTCCTGTTATCCCAATCCGATACGCCTTGCCCATCAGTGGATAAAGGCGGTTTAAAATCTCAACCGCATCGGCTGACTCGTTTTCTACAAGGGAAATAACCTGACCGCAGGCACGCCGGTCCCCTCGCTGGAACCACTCAAGCAACTGCTCAATGGTCAATTCCGACTCGATTGACAACCCCCTTTTGAAAAGGATGCTTGATCTCTTTTATCTCACTTACCAGGTCGGCAATTTCCAGCAATTGAGCCTTCGCCCCCCTACCGGTCAAAACCAGTTCCACATCTGACGGACACTCCTGGCAGAGACTTAAAACCTCTTCCAGCGGCAAAAGACCATAATCAACCGCCACATTTATCTCATCAAGAATCACCAACTGATATTTCCCGGAATTGATTGCGCTTCTGGCAAAATTCAACCCCTCCCGGGCAAGTGCCAAATCCTCTGCTTTTGGGTTTCCCTTTTCCACAAATGTCTTCAGCCCGAACTGCCTCACCTCAAGTCCAGGAACATATTTTGCCGCCACCACCTCACCATAGCCGCTGTCTCCTTTCATAAACTGGACAACTAAAACCCGCCAGTTATGCCCAGCCGCACGCAGCGCCAAACCAAAGGCAGCGGTTGTCTTTCCCTTGCCATCGCCGGTATAAACCTGGACCATTTTTAATTTTAAAAAAGGAGCATAACAAGTCAAAAACTGGTCTTAATTGACATCAAGCGTAGAGTCCGGTCCAAGCCCTACCTTAAACAAAAACCTCATCAGTGCGTTCCAGCCTTTAAAATAATAAATCTCTCCAGCAACCGGGGCGTTGCCAATGGTACTGGCAACCGCACCTTTTGGACCCTGCAGTTCCATTATTATCCGCAACACCATATGGGCGATAACCCATCCTGCTGCCACCCCCCATATCAAACCTAAAAAGGTATCAAACGGTGCAAAAGACCAGCCGATAGTTGCAAAAAGCCACTGTGCAAAAAAGAAGCCGAGCATAGTAAAGATGAAGAAAAGAACTATCAATACTATCGCCCGCTGCATCCCTATCGCCTGGGAAACAGGACCAGCAAAAACATTGGCACCAAGTGCAGCAACTATCAGTCCACCCATTTCAAACAGGGCAAGGCTCATACTCCCCGCTTTGCTGGTCCTCACCGTCTGGATTATCGCCATAGCCCCCACAATACCAATCGACACCCAGTCAAACCACCTCATAACTCCCCCTTAATTTAAATATCCAAATCCTCATCAAGGCTGCCAATGTCCTCATCACCTTCAAACCCCTCTTCCTCCTCCAACTCATCAAACCCCTCCTCTCCATAATCCTCGCCCTCTAAGTCTGGCAGCTCCTCATCAATCTCGCTCTTCGAGCCCCCCACCACGGTAAAACGACCAAACACCTGCCGCACCCTCATTCCGCCGCAATTGGGACATACCGGCTGTAAGCCTGCCTCCTTTTCCTCAAGGGTGGCGATAACATCAAACTTCTTACCACAATCCTCGCAACTGAACTCATAAACTGGCATAGAACTCCTCCTTTTTTATATAATTACTACACAAAACCTTTGTTTTGTCAATGTCGGAATTTTTACAATAAAAACGATTTTAACTTGACAACTTGGGGATAAGTGTTAATATTGCTAAAAAGGAGCGGCAATGAAGAAAAAGACCTTTTGGCTACTGTTAGCAGTTGGAGTTGTGGGCTCAGGAATCGCCCATAATATTACGATTGAGAGGCATGAGGTTCCTCTGGTGATTGACACCTACAGCCGGTTCAAGCAGAACTCATCACCATTTAACTGGACACCATTTGACTCCACCCGTCAGGTCTGGGACGTTACCGCCTATCCCGGTCAACTCCGCGCCAAGACTGGACTGCGCATCTACACCGAAGGCAGATATCCCGCACCGGACACCATGGAAAATGATTCGCCCCCACCCTATATCTGCGAGTTTGACACCCTGGGTGACGGCTCGGAGAGCGAGACCTATCTCTATCTTGACTCATTTGCCCTTTATGCCGATGGCATTGACTTCACCCAGGGCGGTTTCCGTTTTATCGGCAACTACCGTCCTGACGGTCTGCTTTACAGCCTGCCGATGTACTATGGCGCCAGCTGGATTACCGCCTGGACCTGGCAGTATGAAATCTACCCCGGGATTATTTATCAGGCAGCCGAGCAGCACCAGAAACGCATTATTGCCAAAGGCAAGGTCAAGGTGCCGATGTCCGGTGACTATTTCTGGCCCTGCCTTGTGATTCAGGACTATATGGTCTACTCTGACAATATGGGCACACTTGACCGCCGCTGGATTTATGAGTGGGTTGTTCCTGGACATTTCTCCGGCGGCAACGGCGTCTGCGCGGCTTTAAGCCAGAACGGCGCCTCGCCCGACTTTATAACGGTTCAGACATTTATGCAGGTTGAAACCTGCTCAATTCCGGGCTGGGATTTAAGACCGCCAGTATTTGCTAACACCCGGGTCTGGTCCGACACCACCTATTTAGGTCCTTATGTTGTCTGGTCAACAATTACTGATAATAAGGCTCTGGGTACCGAGTCCTTATTCTATCGGATCAATCAGGGCAACTGGATAGGAGTTCCACCCGATTCTCTCCAAGGTAATACCTATTACTTTACCATCCCTGAGGTGTCTGGTGCTGCGCGCATTGACTACTACATCTGGGCGATGGACTCCTTCTCTCTTAACAACAACATTGAATTCTGGACAACCTGGCCGGTCTGCTCGCCGGAAAGCACAATGATAACCTTCAATGTTGAGCCTACCGGTTCTGAAGAAAAAAGAGCTATTCTGCCTGGTGAGGCTAAATTGACCGTCCTTCCCAACCCGCTCATTAACAGGACCACCTTCATCCTCTACCATCCCTTTGCAAACAGCGCCCTAATGAACATCTATCGCCCTGACGGCACCCTTGTGAAATCCCTGCCCCTTACCGCTGAAACACCAGGCAAACTGAGCGCCACCTTTGATGCCCGAAACCTTTCTCCGGGAATTTACTTTTATAACTGCCAGGCCGAAGGGTTTAGCCAAACCGGAAAAATCACCATCTTAAGATAGGAGGTGAAATGGAACTAAAGACCGTCCCTATTGAAAAGCCAGAAAATACCAACATCATCTTGGGTCAGTCCCACTTCATCAAAACGATAGAGGACATCCACGAACTGCTTGTTACCACGGTTCCGGGCATAAAATTCGGTCTCGCCTTCTGCGAGTCATCAGGTCCCTGCCTTGTCCGCCACTCAGGAACCGATGCCGAACTTGAGGCGCTGGCAGTTAAAAACGCCCTTGCCATCGGTGCCGGTCACTCCTTTATCATCATTCTGGGCAACGCCTATCCGATAAATGTGTTAAACGGGCTCAAGCAGATTCAGGAGGTCTGCTCAATCTATTGCGCCACCGCCAATCCGGTCAAGGTGGTGATTGCTGAAGATGAAACCGGCAGAGGGATTTTAGGGGTGATTGACGGCGAAAAGCCCAAAGGTGTTGAAGCCGAAACCGAGACAAAGGAGCGCAAGGAGTTCTTAAGAAAAATAGGGTATAAGGCATAACTTTTAAGCTCATCAATACAAGTATTTGTCTAACAATAATTTAAAAATTCATACCAAATCAAGGGGGCAGGCCCCGGGCTCGCCTTCGGGCGACCCTGTATCTCGCATCTACCCCTAACCTTTCTTTGAAAGTATGTTTGAAAGCCATCCCGACTTGACTTTTTATTTTTAGAGGTTATACTGCCTTAGATGATACGCCGGCTGTTTTTATCCATTCTTGCCCTGGTCTCAATCGCTATCGCAACCCGAATCTGGTCTGAAGATGAAATCCAGAGGTATGAGAAGAGATATAAGGGAGAATATCTGCCAAGACCGGAAATCACTCCTTTCGGACCCCGACGCTTCAACTATCTGAAAAGGAAAAAATGGGTCTGCGAATTTGTTGCCCGGTATCAGGTTTCAGACTCACTTTCACCCGATTTTGGCGGCATCATTGAGGCAGAGCATCTGCCGACAATAATTGAGACCGATAACACCCAGGAGGCAATCTGGGTCTGGTCAAGGCATCACCAAATCACCGGTAGCGACTATTATCAGGAAAACATCCGCCGCGCCTGGATATATGTTCTGCGCAATCCTGCCTATCGGGAACATGGGGGTAA
>JBDRUF010000011.1 GCA_039801245.1 candidate division WOR-3 bacterium | reverse complement strand
CCAGAGATGCTCAACATTTATCGCGGCAGCGTTATCCTTGATGCCTCGGGCAGAGCCGAGGTGAAACTGCCTGACTACTTCTCCGCGCTTAACCGAAACCCGCACATCCAGCTGACCGGAGTTGGTTCTTCTGATGTCTATGTTGCCGAGAAAATATCTGGCAACCGGTTTGTGATTGGCGGCAAGCCCGGAATGGAGGTCTACTGGCAGGTTACCGGCGAGCGGCAGGATGTCTCAGCAGAGGCAACAAGAAGGATGATGCCGGTTGAGCAACCAAAGACCGGAGAACTTGCGGGCAGAATGCTTGATGATGACTTCCTTGCCGGCTGTATGCTCCAACTTGAGCGTGAGGGCAAGGCGCAGGGTCTTGATTTCCGCACCGCTGCTGGCAGAGCCCGCTATGAACAGATGAAGAACCCGCCAAAACCAGAAATGGAAAGATAAGGAGGAGGAGGAGAAACTGACTCTCTTCAGGTGAGGCAAAGGTCAAAAACCCGACCCGAGCAAGGAGCAAGTATCCTTCTATTTCGGTTGGAAAGAGAGGTGTACGCGCAATACAAAGGTTAAAAGGCAGAATGCAAGGAACGAGCTCTGATTTGATTGACAGTCAGGGCGGGTTGAATATCCTGTGAAGGATATGAAGGTCAGGCTTGCTGGTTATAATATTGAAAAGGATTTGATTCAGACCTTAATAAAGAACCGTCGGGTGGTGCCGACGCCCGAGACAATCGCTGCTGCCTATGCCCGGGTGAGTAGAAGCACCAAACCGGTTGATGAACTGCGCTCTGAGGCAAGGCGGGAGTTGAAAAAGGCGCGGCAGTCCAATCAGACGATTGTTTTTGAGATGGGGCATCACTCTATCGCGGAGCATGCGGTATTTAACTTTGACATTGAGGATGTTTCCCGCTTGGCTGTTGAGGCGATTGAGCATCACCGCCTGGCATCCTTTACCGAGCGTTCCCAGCGTTATGTCCGGCTGGAGAACCATTTTCTCGTGCCGCCCGAGATTCAGAATTCAGATTATTTGAGTGACTATTTAAACATCATTCGGCTCCAGAATCAGACCTATAATCAGCTGATTGAGAAACTGAAGGGTCATTTTGCCCGCACCCGACCTGAACTGAAGGAGCATCCAGACCGGCTGGAGAATTTAGCCAAGGAGGATGCCCGTTATATCACCAGTCTGGCGACCCAGACCCAGTTGGGAATGACCGTTAATGCCCGAACCCTGGAGCTGATGCTACGCCGGCTGGCGGCAAATGAGCTTGCCGAGGTGCGGGCGTTGGCAGATGAGCTTTACCATCAGGCAGAAACGGTGGCACCCTCACTTTTGATATTTACCGGACCAACCGATTATGAGCGCAACACCTATTCTCGGCTCAAGGAGTTTGCCACGGTCTTTATGCAGCGACCGTTTCCGCGGCGACCAAGAAATCTGATTGCGATGTCCGCATCAGATGTTGTCTTGGTTGATTATACTCAGAATGCGGACAATAAACTGCTGGCGACATTGATGCACACCACCTCTCAGGCATCGTATGCGGAGTGTTTTTCCCGTTCAGAAAAGCAGACCCTCGCACGGAAAAAGGAGATTTTCAAACTTGCCTGTCAGGACTTGCAAGCTTATGATGCGGTTTTGCGGGAGTTTGAGCACCTCTATCTCACATTTGAACTCATCATCTCTGCTGCCTGTTTTGCCCAGCTGAAAAGGCACCGCCTGACAACCATCACCACCCAGCCCTATGACCCGGATTTGGGCTGGACGATTCCGGTCTCAATCGCTGAACTCAAGGAGCACAAGGCTTTCAAGGAGCTCTTGGCGCTCACCGAGGATGTTTATGACAAGATTGCCAAGGTGAATCCGGTAGCGGCCCAGTATGTTTTGACCAATGCCCATCAGCGTCGGGTTCTGGTTACCCTGAATGCGCGCGAACTTTATCACCTTTCCCGCCTACGCCAGGACAAGTCAGCCCAATGGGACATTAGAGACGTTGTCAGTAGGATGGTAGAGCAGGCAAAGAATGTGATGCCATTGACGCTTCTTTTGGCAGGGGGCAAGGACAACTATCCCAAGGTTTATCAGGAACTTTTTGGCAAACCGCCTAAGGTAACTGAACTGAAGTTGCCCGAGCCAAGAGAGATTAAAAAGTGAAACTATGAACTCCAAAGTGATAACTAACTTTGAGGAGTTGAAAGAGGCGGTGAAAAGGCAGGAGCCAGAACTGGTCATCAGCGAACCGGCAGTAATCAGGCGGGTGCGCCTGCAGATGGGCTTGCGCCTTGCCGCCAATATCACCGTTTTTGCCATCCTGGCGATTGCCATCATTATGTGGGCGAATCCTTTGCGAATAGATTTTTTTGAAACCGGCTCAAGCAGACTGATCAGGCAGATTCTCTTGGGAGTCGGCATTCTCCTCCTTTTTGCCGACTATTTGCTGCCGGTGGCAAGGCTGTACAAGATTGTTGCCACAAGTGAAAATCAGTTAAAACTGAGTTTAAGGAAACCGCAGAAATAAAAGGAGGCAAGACGCGCTCCCTTTTATTAATTGCACTAAGTGCAGGGATTGCCTTTGCCCGGTTAAGTTATATTGAATGCTCCAACGGGTTTCAGTATCCCCAGCTTGAGGGTGGCAGGACCGAACTGGAGTTTGCCGATGTCAACAACGACGGCAATGTTGACATCCTTTCCATTGGCGACCACGGCAGCCCGTATATCAACACCGAGGAGCACGGGGTGATGGTCTGGTTTGGTAATGGCCAGGGCACCTGGAGCGTTTACCAGTATGGCAATTTCGGTTATGGCGGAATTGCGATAGGTGATGTCAATTGGGATGGGTACTGGGATGTTGGTTATGGGATGCATCACAACTATTCTGGTGAGGATTTGGGCAATGATATGCTTGAGGTGGCGCTGGGGGATGGTACCGGCAGATTTTGGACCGCCTGGGATGATAGCCTGATGCCTGGTGGTGCCTGCTGGGGGATGTTTTCCACAGACTTTGCCGATGTTGACCATGATGGCGATTTGGATGTTGGCTCCTGCTCATTTGGCTCTGGTGTGGGATTAAGGGTTTATCTCAATCTGGGCACCGGTACCTGGCGAAAGAGTTTTGGTACACCCGAGAGCATTAACAGCAATATGGAGTTCTATTTCCGGGATGTGAACCGGGATGGCAATCCGGACATAATCTCTGCAACCGGAGGACCAGCGGTCTATTTTGGTGATGGCACCGGCGGGTTTTATCCTGGTGATTCCGGGTTGCCCCGTTCCAACTACGGGTTATACGGAATCTCACCCGGCGATGTTGACAATGACGGCGGTTTTGATGTTGCCTTCTGCAACTCTCAGGGCGGGGTTGAGGTCTGGGTCTATAACGACTCAGCGCAAATCTGGCAGACTTTTTCCAATGGCTTGCCCGCAAGCGGCAACTATCGTGGCACCCAGTTGTGTGATATGAACTGCGACGGTTTTGTTGATGTTTTGGCTCTTGGTGGTGGTCATCTGACCGTCTGGACCGGTAATGGACAGGGAAACTGGACCCAGGCAGCAGATATCACCACAAATTCGCCAGGAAGGTATCAGGCTTTTCGCACGGGTGCAGATTTTGACCACAACGGCAGACCGGATATGGCGATTATAATTGAGGAGGGAACCTGGCCCAATTACCGCAACTGGGCTCATGCCTATAAGGAAACAACCCCAAGGGAAAGTTTAAGAATCTTCCCGGTATTTCCGCGTGGCGGTGAGCGGTTCTGGAACAACTCGGTGCAATTTATTGACTGGTGGAGCGAGGCGCCTCTTGCCGAGTCCAGCAGGGTAAGGATAGAACTTTCCACAACCGGACCCCAGGGTCCTTGGCAGATGATTGCTGACAGTTTGCGCAATAACGGCAGGTTTCAGTGGCTTGTGCCGGAAAGTGTCAGTTCCCGGGAATGTTATCTTCGCTATACCGTTTTTCAGGGAGGGGAGGCGGCTTCTGCGCTGACACCAAGACCCTTTTTCATCGGGAACCCCACCGGGATTTTTGAAGAATCCGAACCACACCGGGATCAAAAAAACCAGATTGTGCCCAACCCGGCAAAAGGAAAGATAAGGATTGTTTTCGGGCAGGCTCTGAACCGGGGTGAAAGGCTGAAGGTTTGTGATGTCTCGGGCAGGGTGGTTAAGGAAGTTGAAATTATTGCCGGGGAAACCGAGGCGAGTGTTGATGTAAGCAACTTGACCACAGGGACATATTTCCTTGTCCAGAAGAACCAGAGGTCGGGCAGGTTTGTCATCCAGAAATAAAAAGGGTGGGAGATTTCCCTATCAGATAAAGACCGCGGATTAGGGAGGTTTTGACTAAAACCGAGGAAACCGGAAAAATCGCCTGACTAAATCAAAAAGGAATCTATCCCAGACAGACCTCTGGGCAGGCATTTGGATAACAGCGGGGGAGAGGGTGGAGGGGACGGGGGCAAAAATTGCATAAAATTTGTTCAACATCTGGAGAATTAAGGTGATAGAAAATAAAATCACCTGTAATTTTTCTACCTAATAGGGAGAGTTTTCTTATCCCAGATTGAAGGGAAGCCCCTCTTTTGGTCTTTTTCAGTCCTGTTAGATTTTTCTTGACAGGAGGGGCAAGGTTTATATATTTCACTTCTTGGACGCATATTTTCTACCCAATCACAGGTGTTCCTCTTGGCTTGCCAGTCTGGCAGGCAGGTTCAATCTTTTTTATCCGAGAGAGGTTGACGAGGCTGTTCACTGGCAGCGGTATGACGCTAATGATTTCAATATTGAGCAACTGGCTTTAAGGAAAATCCGTGCAGCGGAGCCAATCAAGCCGTTTTTCTTTTCACCGCGGGAAAGGGTCGCCTCATTTCCTGAGCCGGTTGAACCAGAAACTAAGATGAAACCCACCCTCCTTTTTGGGGTTAAGGGGTGTGACCTGCGCGGTATTGCGGTTCATAAAAGGATGTTTCTTGAAGGTGAGTTTGCCGACCCGTTTTTTGCCCAGAGGTTAAATAACACCATTCTTCTTGGTGCAGACTGCCCGGCACCGGAAAGGACCTGCTTCTGCAACCTTTTAGGGTTAAAGCCATTTTTAACCGAGGATGTGGATTTGAGTTTGACCGTCATTGATGATGGCTGGCTGATTGAGGCTCTTTCTGAACGCGGGGCAGAACTGATGCAGATGGAAAATGGGTTGCAAAAGGCAACAGACAGCCAAATTGCCAAAAGGGAGGAGCAGCGGCAAAAGGCGATGCGGATTCTTAAAGAGCAGAACCCTAAGGATTGGAACCCAAACCTGGCCCAGGCGATTGCTGATAAAACCGCTGACAAGAGATTCTGGATTGATGCGGCAAGGGATTGTGTGGAATGCTTTGGGTGCCTTTTGACCTGCCCGACCTGCTTCTGCTTTCTTCTTTATGACCAGGGGAATGCGGAAAGGTTTGAAAGAAGTAGGGTCTGGGATTTCTGCTATCTTCCGATGTATGCCCGGGTTGGTGGCGGTGCCAACCCCAGGGCAAGGTTTATTGACCGCTTCATCAACCGGTTTCACTGCAAGTTTATGCATTCAAAAAATCAGAACGGTTTTTACGCCTGTTCTGGTTGCGGGCGCTGCTTTTCCACCTGTATGGGCAGAATAGATATCCGTAATATCTTAGGACAGTTATGAGCAATCCCTATCAACCGGTTCAGGCAAAGATACTGGATGTGATTGAGGAGACACCCAATATCAGGACATTTGTCTTAAAGCCGGAGAGGGAGATACCATTTCTTGCCGGTCAGTTTGTGGAACTGACCATCCCTGGATTTGGCGAGGCGCCATTTACACCATCGTCATCCCATTTTCGACGGGAAACCCTGGAGATGACAATTATGCGTGTTGGCAGGGCAACCGGGGCGCTTTTTACCAAAAAACCAGGGGATTTATTGGGGATTCGCGGTCCTTATGGCAAGCCCTATCCGTTAAAGGAGTTTGAAGGCAGGGATATCTATATTGTTGGTGGTGGCGTTGGTCTTGCCCCTCTGCGGGCGCTGTTTCTGGCGTTGACCGAGGAGAAGAAGAAATATGGTAGAATATTTCTCCGTTACGGCGCGCGCACGCCCAAAGATATTGTCTATAAGAAACAGCTGAAAGAGTGGGAGAAAATAAAGGGTGTTGATATTGACCTTTCGGTTGATGCGGCGGATGAACCCTGGGAGCGGAAGGTGGGTGTTGTCACCTGCCTGATGGATGAGATCCCCTGCGATGTGAAAAAGAGTGTGGCGGTGGTATGCGGACCACCGATAATGATGAAATTTGTCACCAAAAAACTGCTTGAAGCCGGGTTCCCAGGAGGTTCAATCTACCTCTCAATGGAGATGAATATGTCCTGCGGACTGGGTCAGTGCGGACACTGCCGGTTAGGTCCTTATTTTACCTGCAAGGATGGTCCGGTTCTCACCTGGGAGCAGATTAAAGACATTGAGGAGCCGTTCCTGTGAGCGAGTTAAGGAAAACTGTTTGCCCGCTTTGCCTTAATGGTTGCCGTGTGGGTGTCAGTTATGATGGGTATCAGTACCGGATTGAATATTTAACAGATGTTGAGCCCAATCACGGTCGGTTATGCCCGCGGGGAAACAGCGCCAATATTGTCATTGACCATCCGAAAAGGCTCTGTTATCCACTTCTTGATGGCAAGGAGATAAACTGGGAAAGGGCTTTTGGTCTTATCAAGGAGTGGCGCTCCCAGTGTTTGCCTGAGGAGATTGCGATTGTTTACAGCCGCGGATTACAGGATGAGGAGATA
The DNA here is from genome assembly GCA_039801245.1 of candidate division WOR-3 bacterium. NCBI lineage: Bacteria > Pseudomonadati > Caldifarciminota > Caldifarciminota bacterium. The sequence goes on along the minus strand of JBDRUF010000011.1, from coordinate 32,062 downwards.
AAAATTGTTTACGGTTTGGCAGGGGCTTTAGGAATAGAAAGCATTGCCTGCGGCTATCTTGAGCCGAGCAACTATTTCTGGTACCAACTGGAGGGTGTAAAACAGGCAAAACTTGATGATATTACCGCCTCAAGGGCAACCATCCTTGTTGGTGATGTCTTCAGCACCTCACCAGTAGCAGCAAAACCGCTGCTCGAGGCGCGCTATGCGGAGAAAACCAGCCGGCTCATTGTGATTGACTCCATCAAAACCAAACAGGCAGGGTTTGCCCATATATTTATTCAGGTAAGACCTGGGAGAGAATACCTTGCCCTCCTTGCCATTGCCGGGATTTTAGACCCGAACTTAAGGATAAATATTGATGATTGTGTTCAGCGTTCCGGGGTTCAGCGTGGTATTATTGAGCAGGCGGCGCAAATCCTTAAAAACACTAATAGCGGTTTTGTTGGCGCCTCGGCATTTTTGGGCAGGGTGTATAATCCCCTTTTACACAGCCTGTGCGCGCAACTGGTGGCGTTAAAGGCGAACAAGCCCTTTACCGGCTTTACTGAGGCGCTGGTTCCTGAGGGCAAAATTTCCTTTGGCAAGTTAAGGGAAAAGATTAGCCAGGGTAAAATCAAGATGCTTTTCTGGTTTGGTGGGCTTTTTCCTTACTCCTACCCTGAGGTGTTCCCTGAAATGAAGAATGTTAGGTTCCGGGTGGCATCAAGCATCTTTCGCCCTGCGAACCCATTACCAGGTCTGGTTTTACCTGTGCCCAGCGAATACGAAAAAAAGGGCAGGGCAGAGACGCTCTGGGGAGAGGCGAACCGGGAGCCGCTTGCCCCTCCGGTGAGCGGGACAAAATCTTTAGCCGAGATTGTAAAAAAGATTGCGGGTAAAGAAATCCAACCCCTTCCCTTACCAGAAAGGAAAAGGTTCTCTGTAGCAGAAGTTTTACAGTTTGCCGCCGAGTACAACATCCCCTCTTTTGAAGGTGATGGCTTTTTCCTATTAGGGGAAAAGCAGGCTTTTGGTGTTGGCGGTTTCTTTGAGCAAGAGGATAAAATTGGTATTAACCCGGGTGATGCCAACAAACTTAATGTTAAGGAGGGGGAATGGGTTGTGGTAAAAAGCCCCACAAGTGAATTGAGGTTTCAGTGCGACCCAACGTCAGGAGTGCCGGCTGGTGTGGTAAGTATTGGCGTTAATAACCATAAAAACCGGGCGCTGTTTTCGGTAGAAGTTGACGATAAGAGTGGCATAGTTACAATTCCGCCAACCAAGGTTGAAATATGGCGAGCGCAGGTGTAAAACAACAGAAGAAAAGGCTTTTTGTCCGCTTGGACTATTGTATTGGCTGTCGGGCATGTGAGGCAGCCTGCCGGAGCCGGTTCAAAGGTGAGGCGCGGGTTAGATATGCTGAGGTTAGCGAGACAGCGCTTATCCCTTTGTCCTGCCGTCATTGTGAGGAGCCGTTATGCGCTGCCGCCTGCCCATTTCAGGTAATTAAGAAGGATGAGGAGCGGGGAATTGTGGTCAAGTCGGTTTTGCACTGTGTTGGCTGCAAATCCTGTATCCTTGCCTGTCCATTTGGTGTCCTTGATAAGGAACTTTTGAGAAGGATGGCGCAGAAATGTAGCCTCTGCTATGACCGCGAGGATGGTCCGCGATGCGCTGCCACCTGTCCTACCGGTGCCCTGCAGTTTATTGAAGAAAAGGAGTTACCGGAACAAATGGTAGGCAAGCGTGTAGGCGCACGGATGCCTTTCTGGAGGCGAGTATGAGCGCTTGGCTTTCAGGCTGGCGGCTGGTGATTGCGTTCGTGGGAACAGTAATTGTTGTACCGGCAGCTGGTCTGGTTCTCACCTGGGTTGATAGATTTGTTTCTGCCCGGGTCCAGTGGCGCAAAGGTCCGCCTTTTTATCAGCCATTTGCCGATGTTTTAAAACTCTTGTTAAAACAGACAATTGTCCCCACAGGTGCGGCACGAACGGTGTTCCTTTTTGCTCCCCTTGTGGGGATCGCCGGAATGAGTTTGGTGGCGGTTATGCTTTTCTATAGCAACCTCGGTGTGGTTGTTGCGCAAAGGACATCATTTGTCGGCGATATCATCGTAATCCTGTACTCCTTTGCCCTGGTTCCTTTAGCCTTTATCATCGGTGCCTCCGCCTCAAGGAATCCGGTGGCGGCGGTTGGTGCCTCAAGGGAGATGACACTTTATCTTGGCTATGAACTGCCGTTTGTCTTGGCATTACTTGTTCCAATTGTCAAAGTGGCGCAGAAATGGGATGTTGCCAGCGCACTGCGGCTCGGCGGACTAATTGCCTATCAACAACAGTTTGGTCCTTTCCTCTATTCCATTTCCGGGGTGATTGCGGCAATTATTATCCTATTTGTGATTCAGGCAAAATTGGGCTATGTGCCGTTTGATATACCAGAGGCAGAGCAGGAGATTATGTCTGGGGTGATTGTGGAGTATTCAGGTGCGCCCCTTGCCGCTTTCAGAATTACCCGGGCAATGATGTTTGTCCTCCTGCCGCTCTTTCTTCTCACGGTGTTGTGGGGTGGTATTGGCGACTGGTGGGCGATTCTCAAGTTTCTCTTGATTGTGGTTTTAGTTGTCCTGATGAAAAATACCAACCCTCGCCTGACCATTCATCAGGCGCTGACATTTTTCTGGTTTATCCTTGCGCCATTAGGAATAGTTGGTTTGGTTCTGGCATTTATTGGCTTATGAAAGATTTAAGAGTCTGGGGATTAAAGAAGTCACCTTGGGTTTACCACCTCGCTGCGGCATCATGTAACAACTGTGATATTGAAATTCTGGAACTTTTGACCCCACGCTATGATGTGGAGCGGTTTGGCGCGGTTCTTGTGGGTTCTCCTCGGCATGCGGATGCACTTTTAGTGACTGGTGTGATTAATAGAAAGTCGTTGCCAAGGGTCCTGGAAGTTTATGAACAGACTCCAAAACCCTGCCTCGTGATTGCCATCGGTACTTGCGCCTGTAACTGCCATATCTTCCGCAATTCCTACAATGCGGTTGGTCCTTATGACAAATACATCCCGGTTAATGCCTATATTCCAGGCTGTCCGCCCAAACCTGAGGCGATGATAATGGGAATTGTAAAGGCATTGAGCAAGCTATGAGCAATTCACTTATCCTTATCCGCGAACGCTTCCCCGAGGTTCAAGTATTTGAGAAAAATCCACGGCGTCTTTATCTGACCATTCCGCGTGAAGAACTAACAAAGATAGCCCAATTCCTCCATAAAGAGTTGGGAATGAGGCTTTCTATATGCACAGGTATTGATACCCGGGATGGGTTTGAGGTTCTTTATCATTTTTCTGAGGATAAAACTGGTACCATCTATACCTTAAAGGTTTTTGCACCTAAGGACGACCCAAAGATTGATTCGCAGGGCGCCTGGTTTCCAGCCGCACAATGGATTGAAAGGGAGATGCACGAACTGCTTGGAATAGATTTTGTCGGACATCCCAACCTAACGCCGTTTTTAACCTCGGATACCAACTGGGAAGCAGACCGCTATCCTTTGCGCCGGGATTACGAAAACAGGAGCGAATCTCATGAGCGATGAAACCAAGACCAGGCGCATAGTTCCAATTGGTCCTTATCATCCACTTCAGGAAGAGCCGGAGTTCTTTAAACTGATTGTTGAAGGCGAAACGGTTGTAGACTTAGAGATTCATTTAGGCTACAACCATCGCGGGCACGAGTTCATCTCCCCGGAACTGACCTATGAACAGGTGCCTTTCTTAGTTGAGCGCATCTGCGGGATCTGTTCTAATTCTCATCCACTCGCAGCGGTTTTGGCAATTGAAGATTGTGCCGGCATCAAGCCGCCACCAAGGGCAAATTACATCCGGAGCATTATCCACGAACTTGAGCGTATTCACTCCCATCTTCTCTGGGTTGGACTTGCCGGGCACTTCATCGGTTACAATACGGTGTGGATGTGGGCATGGCGCTATCGGGAGCATGTTCTGCAGGTTTTTGAGATGATTACCGGGAACCGCAACCATTATGCAGCAAACAAACCTGGTGGCGTGCGCTGGGATATAAAACCTGAATATATTCCGGAAATCAGGGCAGCCTTAGATTTGGTGGAGAAGAAGACGCTGATGTTGACAAAAGCGGTTCTTGATGACCCGGTGATAAGGGCACGGCTTGAGGGCGTTGGTGTTCTTACAAAAGAGCAGGCGCTTGCCTGGTCGGTCGTTGGTCCAACTGCAAGAGCCTCGGGGGTTGATATTGATGTCAGAAGGGATGATCCACATTGCGCCTATGACCAAATTCCCTGGAATGTTGTCGTTTTACCTGAAGGTGATGTCTTTGCCAAAGCCAAGGTCAGACTTCTTGAGATTTTTGAGTCAATTCGTATTATCCGGGGTTGCCTGGGCAACCTGCCTGACGGACCGATTGATACAAGGATTGATGAAATTCCACCAGGTGAAGGCATCGGTAGAACCGAGGCACCGCGCGGTGAGGTATTCCACTACATTCGCTCTGATGGCTCTAACCGTCCTTTGCGGCATAAAATCAGGGCGCCCAGTTATATGAACATCGCCTCGAATGTTGTGGCAGTTAAGGGTGGTTCTATTGCCGATGCGGCGCTCACCCTTGCGGCGGTTGACCCCTGTTACTGTTGCACCGAGCGGATGGCAGCCTTTGAAGATGGGAAATTAAAATACTCGGGCAAAGAACTTTTACGGCTCTCCTGGCAAAAGACAGAAAGGCTTAGGGAGAGGTTCAAATGAACTTCGGTTCTTGGTTCAGTTTTGGTATTGGCAGACAGGAGTTATTCTTTGCCGGGATTTTTGTATTCATCGGGCTGATGGCTTTGTTGTATTCTATAACAAGCATAAAAGGCAACAACGGGCGGCTCGGAGAGTACTACATATTCCTAATTGTCTTGGTCGGTGCTGGTTTAGGTGTAGTTTTTGCCCATGATTTGCTTTTGATATTTGTTTTCTGGGAACTGGCAACAGTTGCACTCTGGCGGCTGGTAAGTTATTTCCGTAATAAAGAAGGCGTCGAGGCGGGGTTGTGGGCGCTTTACATAAATTTTGCTGCTGCTGCAGTAATGCTAATTGGCCTGGTTTTGATTCAGATTCAAGAGGGGAGCTGGGCTCTTCAGGATCTTGCCGGCAAACCACTTCCCTTCTTCCCGGCGATTCTGGTGCTTATAGGTATTCTTGCTAAGTCCGCAACCCTTCCTTTATACATCTGGTTGCCAAAGGCATATCGCCAGGCACCGGCACCGGCCTGTGCGCTTCTTTCTGGAGTTGCAGAAAATCTCGGTCTGGTTCTGTTCCTTAAATTGTTTGTATTGACTGTAAAGGTCGCTGGACCCTTTTTCCTTGTGAGCGCAACACTGGCTGTTGCTTCTGGTCTTGTCGCCGGTGGTGTTGCACTTACGACTAAAACAATCAGAGAGACCCTTGCCTATTCAACTGTTGGTCAGCTGGGCTTCATATTCTTAGGATTTGCCGTTGCCGGTTATTACGGAGTAATGGGCGGACTTTTATATGTTTTGGCGCATGCGGTCGCTAAAGCTGGGCTATTCTTCACCGCCGGTGTGATTGAGGACTCAAGGGGAACCGGAGAACTGGAGAAGTTAGGCGGTTTTGCCCAGAACTCTCCTGCCCTTGCCGGTGCGGCTGGGGTCTTGGTATTATCAATAATGGGTTTACCACCAACAATAGGATTTTTTGCCAAGATAGGGGTGGTAATCGGAGCGGTGCAAAAAAATATCTTATTAGGGATTGGAGCCCTTATTGCCGCTCTTTTTACAATGCTTTATCTCAGCCGACTTTATGCTCGGGTCTTTCTTGGCAAGGCTTATCAAAACAGCACTTTTAATAGAATTCCGCCCCTGTCAATTGCGTTAGTGATAATTATGGCAGTAGTTACAGTTATTTTTGGCATTTTCTGGTTCCTGCCGGTGCGGTTTCTTGAGGGAGGGTTATGATGTTTTCCCATCCGTTTATCATGATAATCCTCATACCAGCCGCAGCCGGATTATTGGGTTACCTTATCGGCAGATTGCGGAATGAGTTCAGTTTCATCGGGACGGTTGCATCGCTCTATTATGCCATCAGGCTCTTCCTCGTTTCTCGCACCGGTGAGCCGATAATACTCCAACTGGCAAACATTGCCGGTATCCCGCTTGGTTTTCGGCTTGACCAGTTGTCAGGATTTATTCTGCTCTTTGTCAGCATATTTGCCACTTTAGTGATTTTCTATTCCTTCCGGTATATGCGGGGAAGGGAAGGGACCCGTGGCTATTATCTCTATTCACTCTTAATTCTTGCCTTTGCCAACGGCGTGGTTCTGGCATCCAATCTAATAACCCTTTTCTTCTTCTGGGGTGCGCTCCTATTGATTTTATATGCGATTCTCTTAATCGGTAAAGGGGATACCTATAGGACCGCACGCAAGGCGCTGGTCATTGTTGGACTCTCCGACTTTGCGATGCTCTTGGGGATTGTCCTTTTGATTGTGAAGACATTTGTTGCCGGTGGCTGGATTGACCTGGCGCCCAGGGCTTCAATGCCCTTATATGACCCGGCAATGATTAGTGCCTTTGTGCTCCTCGCTGCGGGCGCCCTTGCCAAAGCGGGTGCGATGCCATTGCACACCTGGATTCCAACTGCCGGTGAAACCGCACCCGCACCGGTGATGGCGCTCATTCCAGCTTCACTTGATAAACTCTTAGGCATCTATCTCTTAGTCCGGGTTTCGGTCTATATGTTTGACATCTCCAGCAATATGGTTCTGCGTAATGTTCTAATGGCAATCGGCGCGGCAACAATTCTCTTTGCGGTGATGATGGCACTGGTTCAGAAAAGGGCAATGAAACTTCTCTCATTCCATGCGGTCTCACAGGTGGGTTATATGGTTTTAGGGATTGGCACCGGTATTCCGGTTGGCATTGCCGGCGGGCTTTTCCATATGCTCAATCATGCCATCTACAAGACCGGTCTTTTCCTTTCTGCCGGTGCGGTTGAGCACTGGGCAAAGACCGATGAACTGGAGAAGTTGGGTGGAGTGGCAAAACAGATGCCTTTAACATTTATCTCATTCTTCCTCTGTTCAATGGCGATTGCCGGGGTGCCGCCTTTAAACGGCTTTTTCTCCAAGTGGATGGTTTATCAGGGGGTTTTAAGCGTTGGCGCTGAGGGCAATCGGCTTTTCCCCATATTTCTGGTTGCTGCGCTTTTGGGTAGTGTGTTAACCCTCGCCTCTTTCCTCAAGATGATTCATGCCCTTTTCCTTGGTCAAAGACCAGAAAACCTTGAACGGGTGCGCGAGGTGAGTATGACAATGTGGCTCCCCTCTTTCCTTTTAGCGCTTGGTTGCGTGGTCTTAGGTGTTTTTGCCTATCAGGTGCCTTTAAGGGGGCTTATTATTCCTGGCTTAGGGTTTTATGATTTGAACCTTTTCGGGATGTGGAGTCCGATTCCGGCAACACTTCTTTTGGTTGCGGCATTGGGCTTGGGTGCGATTCTCTATTCTTTAGGAACTGTTGCCAAGCCGGTTATTGGCAGGACATTTGTTGGTGGTGAAAAGATTCTTGATTTAGAAGAGAGCCGGGTCACGGGAACCGCATTCTACTCTTCTGTCAAGCATATGCCCATCATCGGTGAACTTTTGGTATTTGGCGAGCGCGGGGCTTTTGACATCTACAACTGGCTTGTGGGCATTTTCCGGGTTATCGGCTATATTTTCCGGGAGGGTGTTGACAAAGCACTGGTTGCGCTCACCGAGTTTGTCGGCAAACTGATTTATTACTTCGGGCTCGGGTTATCAAGGATTCACACCGGTAATCTGCCGCTTTATCTCTCCTGGGTGTTTTTAGGTGCGGTATTGTTTTATCTTCTCTTGTTCTTGAGGTAGTTTATGATTGAACTTTATTTACTCCTGGCGGTGATGTTGGCAGCGGCACTGGTTGCCAGTGAGACCAAGAACCTTCTGGCTGCTGCGGTTGCCTTAGGGTTAGTTGGTTTCAGTGTGGCGATAATCTTTATCCTTGTCCAGGCACCTGATTTGGCGATTGTTCAGATTGTTGTTGAAACCCTGACGGTTGTTTTCTTCACCGCGGTAATTTTGCGCACCACCGAGATTGACACAACCGTTACCGGTGGCTTGAAGATGGAGACCGCAATGTTCATTGCCGCCTTTCTGGCGTTTGGCGGTCTTTTCCTTTCCCTTATCATCGGTGTATTGCGCGAGTTGCCCAAATTTGGTGAACCGATGATGCGGATTGCGCAGGAGTATGTCCAGTTAGGTCTGGAAAGGACCGGTGCGGCAAATGTGGTTGCGGCAATAATTCTTGACTTTCGTGGCTATGATACCTTGGGCGAGGCAACGGTCCTTTTCACCGCGGTTATCGGCGTCTTGACCGTGATGCGGCTGGTAACAAGAAAAAAGCCCGAGGAGCTGTAATTATGCGCGGGATGTCTTCAATTGTTAAGGTGATAACCGGTTTGATGGCCGGGATGCTCATTCTCTATGGTGGCTACATTACCCTGCACGGACATCTGACACCAGGAGGTGGCTTTGCCGGTGGGGTTTTGATTGCCGCTGCGTTAATTCTGGTCTCGCTTGCCTTTGGTTCGGTTGAGCAGGTGGAGCGTAAGGAGTATATCCTTTCCTCAATATTTGAGAGTTTTGGCGGACTCGGGTTTATTGCCCTGGCATTGGCAGGCTATCTTGCCGCTGACTACTTCTTCCGCAATGCCGGACTTTTCTTTATCGGCAGACCCTTGCAACTGGTCAGTGGCGGTATCATCCCCTTTGCGAACATTGCCATAGGACTGAAGGTTGGCGCCGGGCTCTTTGCCATCTTTCTGGCGCTTGGCGCATCAAGGTTTGTGATGAAGGAGTAAGATGATTCCCTATATCGCCTGTGTCCTTTTGTTTCTGATTGGTCTTTATGTGGTCATCTCCAAACGCAACCTGATCAAGATTGTCATTGGCTTCTGTCTGATTGAGTATGCGGTCAATCTCTTCTTTGCCCTGGTCGGGTTCAAAAAGGGCGCGCTGGCACCAATCGTCACCCAACAGGAACAGGTGCGCATGGGTGTGGCAAGAAACTTTGTTGACCCGGTGCCGCAGGCGCTGGTTCTGACCGCAATTGTTATCGGGCTTTCCACAACCGCCTTGATGCTCTCACTGGCACTCCGGCTTTATGAGAAGTACAAGACCTTTGATGTTTCGGAATTCAGAAGGCTGAAAGGATAGCAATGGAAGGTAAACTTCTGCCCCTGTTTGTGGCATTACCGCTTGGTGGTGCCTTTCTGGTGCCCTTGCTTTCCAAACTGTGGTCAAGATTTGCCGACCTGATAGCAAATATTGTGGTCTCGGCACTTTTGGGTATCTCAATTTACGGTCTTTTGATTGTCAATGCTGCTGGTCTGCCGATGCATTACTGGGTTGGTGGCTGGCGTGTCATTGGCATCGCAATGTGGTTTGATCCCCTCACCGCACTGATTGTTTTAGTGATTAACATCGTCGGATTGTGCGCCACCATTTACTCGGTGCGCTATCTTGACCGCTACACAACTGGTAGATGGAAGTTTTTCACCCTCCTCCTCTTGCTCATTGCCGGTCTGAACGGTCTGGCGATATCAGGGGATTTGTTCAATATGTATGTGTTCATTGAGATTTCGGCAATTGCCAGTTATGCCTTGGTGGCATTTGGCACGGAAGAGGAGGAGGTGGAGGCGGCGTTCAAATATATGGTTTTGGGTGAGGTTGGGGGTGCAGTTCTTCTGTTTGGCATCGCGTTGCTTTATGCCCGGGCTTCAACCCTGAATCTTGCCCATCTTTCCCAGGTTCTTGCCGGAATGGGCAGGACCCCGTTTTACTGGTTTGTGATTGCCACGCTACTCGTTGGCTTTGCGATTAAGATGGGTATGGAGCCGTTTCACGCCTGGCTGGCTGATGCCCACTTCTCTGCTCCGGCACCAATCTCGGCAATGCTTTCCGGCGTCTTCATCAAGGTTACCGGTGTTTATGGGATGTGCCGGTTGATGTTCAATGTTTTTGGAGTCTCCCGGGCAGAGACACCGGCATTCTTCAATCTTTTGATTGCCTTTGGTGCGGTTTCAATGGTCTTAGGTGGCCTTTTAGCCTATTCCCAGAAGGATTACAAGCGGCTCTTAGCATACTCTTCTATCAGCCAGATTGGCTATATCTTGGTGGCTTTAGGTATCGGCAACTTCTGGGGTGTTGCCGGTGCAATGTTTCATATCCTCGCCCATGCCCTTGGCAAAGGCACGCTGTTTCTTTCAGCAGGCTCGGTTGAGCGTCAGACCGGCACAAGGGACCTTGAGCAACTCAAAGGGCTTGAACGGACGATGCCGGTAACCTCCTGGTCCCATATCCTCGCTTCCTTCTCAATGGCTGGGATTCCACCATTTGCCGGCTTCTTCTCAAAACTTTTCATCATCATCGGCGCGATTTCTGCAAGGATGTACTGGCTGGCATTTCTTGCCGCGCTCTTCTCAGCGGTAACGCTGGGCTATCTGACCAAGGTTGTGAATCAGGCGTTCTTTGCCAAAAAAGATGAGACGCCAACCAGGGCAAAGGAGTCACCGGCATTGATGGTTATGGCGATGATGGTACTGGTAATACTCACCTTAGTTGTTGGCCTGGGTTTCAAGGGTGTTTTGGACCATCTTGTTGGTCCAGCAGCAAAGGTGCTTTTAAACGGGCTGGAATATGCCCGTTTGGTCCTGGGAGGATAAGTGGCGCGGCGCCTTGCCTATTTCATTGCCGGACTTATCGTCTGGCTCCTTCTCTCCTGGACAGTTAACTATCAGGAAATCATTGCCGGTGCAGCAGTGGCACTTTTGGCTGCGGGAATGTTTGGCGGCTACCTGCCGGTTGAGCCCAAGAAACTTTTAAACCCGGTCCGCTGGTTCTGGGTCTTAGTATATATCCCGGTGTTTGGCTGGCAGTGCTTAAAGGCAAACATTGATGTTGCCCTGCGGGTTCTCTCTCCAGGCTTGAACCTGAAGCCAGGAATCGTCAAAATCAAAACCAGCCTGAAAAGCGAAATCGCCCGGGTTTTCCTTGCCAATTCCATCACGATGACACCAGGAACATTAACCGTTGAGATAAAGGATGATACGCTCTATATCCACTGGATTGAAATCAGAAGCGATGACCCGGAGGAGATGGCAAAGATGATTAAAGGACCTTTTGAGTTTTTCCTGAAGAGGATTTTTGATTAGGAGGATGTAATGGTGCCAATCATTGTGTTAGTGCCGGCAGCGCTCTTCTGCCTTTACCGCGCGCTTGTTGGACCCTCAATTGCTGACCGGGCGATTGCGGTTGATATGATGGGTGTGGTGTTTTCGGCAATAACCGCATTATTGGCTCTCCGTTTCCGGTTGAGTTATCTCCTTGATCTATCAATCGCCCTGGCGGTCATCTCATTCGTGGGTGCATTGGCACTTGCCAAGTTCCTTGAGAAAAGGAGCCTTGATGATTAGCGTCCTTGCCCTTCTCTTTCTCTGGATGGGTGTCGGCTTTGTCCTTTTAGGTGCACTGGGCTTGGCGCGCTTTCCCGACCTTTACAACCGCATGCAGGCGGCAACCAAGTGCGTCACCCTTGGTGTCTGCGGGATTATGATTGGCATCTTTCTCCGCTCCGGCTTCAACCCCCTCGGAGTGAAGGCGCTCATCTGTGCAGCTTTCATCCTTTTAACCGTGCCGGTCTCAAGCCATGCCCTTGCGCGGGGTTCTTTAATTGCCGGTGTCAAACTCTGGAAAGGGACGGTCAAGGATGAGTTCACCAAAGACCGTGGTGCAGAACCAATCATTGAGGAAGAAAAATGAGGATTCCATTACCAAAGGTTAGGGAACTGATTGAGGCGGTCAGGGCGGTTGTTAAAGGACCGTTTACCACCCGCTTCCCCAAAGAGGTTGATTCGGTCCATCCCAACTTCCGCGGCATATTAAAATTTCACGAAGACAGATGCATCTGCTGTGGCGCCTGCTCTCAGGTCTGTCCAACCGATGCCCGCGAACTTATCTTAGACAGGGAAAAGGGTGTGATGCGCAATGTCCATCATGCGGACCGCTGCATCTACTGCGCGCAATGTGTCAAAGGTTGTCCAACCGAGGCTATTTATCACACTCCAGAGTTTGACCTTTCCCGGACCGAGCGGGGAGATTGGGACACATTTGTGGAAAAGGAACTTGCCTATTGTGAGGCTTGCGGTGAGCCCTTTGCCACTAAGGCGCAACTTTTGCACATCGCCTACAAGGTTGGTGATTTGGTAAACTCCAACCCAACACTCCTCTTAACCCTTTACCAGAGCCTTGGGCTTGCTGCGCCCGAAAAACCGCCTCAAGGGGTTCTGCCTTACCGTTCGGGAACGATGCGGATTCTCTGCCCTGACTGCCGGCGCAAGGTCTATATGACCGAAGAGTGGGGCTATTAAAAAACCCTTAAGCGGTAAATATAACAAGAGAGGGGGTGACTGGGGGGCTCGCCCCGGGCTGGGGTGCAAAATCAGCTAAGTATCTGATAATATGAATGTTATTACAACTAACCCAAAATTCAGGGGTGTTTGTTATCAGACCGTTTTGACGGTGTGTCCTAATGCGCCCACAAGGTCAATCGCCTTTATTGGGCAGACAAGCACACACTGACCGCAACCGATGCACTTTTCTGAAATGACCCGATGCTGTTTGTCCTTTTCGCCCTCAATCGCCTTGAACTGACAAACCTTAACACACTCACCGCAGCCATTGCAGCGGGGGTTGATTGAAGCCTTTGGTCTGCCTGGTGCGCGGTCAATAAAGGATTTTGTCGGGCATTTGTGCACGCAGATGCCGCAGTCAATGCATTTGGAAAAGTCCATTACCGGCAGGTTGCGCTCCATCTTTAATGCACCAGCAGGGCATACCTTGACGCAGAGCCCGCAACCGATGCAGCCAACCGCGCACACATCCTTTACCGCCTTGCCCCGGTCGTGCGAGACACAGGCAAGATAGACCAGTTTTGAGCGGGGAATCAGGGTAAGGGTTCCTTTTGGACACTCAGAGACACATTTGCCGCAGCCGATGCATCTTTTCTCATCAATCTCAGGCAGGCGGTTTTCACCCATCCTAATCGCTTTAACCGGACAGACGGTAACGCAGTGCCCAAGACCAACACAGCCGTAGATACAGGCTTTTGGTCCGCCAAGCAAAAGCGCAGCCTGGCGGCAGTCTTCCGCCCCCTTGTACTCAAACCGGTTGGGCGCCTCATTTTTACCACCGCGGCAGATTAGGACCGCCACCTTGGGTTCAACACCAGTTACATCCTGACCCATTATTTCGCCAATCATTTTGGCAACCTGAGGTCCGCCAACAGAGCAGGCGTTTAAAGGCGCCTTGCCACTAACAACGGCAGCGGCATAGCCATCACAACCAGGGTAGCCGCAGGCACCGCAGTTGGCACCAGGAAGGACCGAGCGAATCCGCGCCTCCCTCTCATCAACCTTAACGGTCAGTTTTATTGATGCGATGAGGAGAATCAGACCAAGGATAAGACCAAGCCCGCCCAGGGTGATGAGCGCTTTGATAATTAACTGCCAGTCCATATTTATGAGATGCCGAAAAGTGCGGTAAAGCCCATAAATGCGAGCGAGACCAGCGCCGCACCGATAAAGGCAATCGGATAACCCTTGAATGCCGGGCTGATGGGCGCATCCTCAAGCCGCTCCCGAATTGCGGCAAAAAGGATGATGGCAAGGGCAAAGCCAAAGGCGGTGCCCAGGGCAAAGATGGTTGCCTGGAGGAGGTTGAACTTGTAGTTGATGTTAAAGAATGTCACCGCCAGGATGGCGCAGTTGGTGGTGATAAGTGGCAGATAGATGCCCATTGCCGAGTAGAGGTTGCGGATATACCTTTTGAGAAACATCTCCACAAACTGGACCAAGGCGGCAATCACGAGGATAAAGACCGCGGTGCGCAGAAATACCAGTCCAAGGGGTAAAAGCAGGGTATGGTATAAAATCCAGGAGACCCAGGATGCTAAAAGCATCACAAATAGGACCGCTGCGCTCATACCGATTGATGTTGAAACCGAGGTGGAAACACCGAAGAACGGACACAGACCGATAAAGCGCATCAGGATGATGTTATTGACCAAAAAGGCGGCAAGGAAGATTTTGGCGCTGTTCATATCCTAACTTTTCCCCCAGCCAAGTTTGTTGACCAAGGCTTTGAGAAGACCAATGAGAAAGAACGCACCCGGTGGAAAGATGGCAAAGAGCATCGGTGCGGAGCGATAGGCGGAAGGCATTACCGGCTTGCCGAAAAATGTGCCATTGCCAAAAAGTTCGCGCAATGCGCCCATAATGAACAGAACCAGGGCAAAGCCGATTGACTTGCCCAAGCCATCAAGGAATGAGTCAATGATGCCATGGTGATAGGCAAACGCCTCGGCTCTGCCAAGGATGATGCAGTTGACAACAATCAAAGGAACAAACACGCCCAGAACCCGGTAAAGGTCAGGCTGATACGCCTGCATCACATAGTCAATTATTGTGACAAAGGTGGAGATGATGATGATGAAGATGGGGATGCGGACCGAATCAGGAACAATTTTGCGGATCAGGGAGATGACGATGTTTGAGCAGATTAGGACAAACGATGCGGCAAGCGCCATACCCAGACCGTCACGGGCGGTAACCGTGGTGGCAAGTGTCGGGCATAGTCCAATCATCAGAATCAGGGTCGGGTTTTCCTTGATTATCCCTGAGGTGAGATAACTGATGCGTGACGGTTTACTGTTCATCTTCAACCCCTAAAGATGGTTTTAGCATCTGTGCATATTTTTCCATTGCTGCGCGCAGACCATCGCAAACCGCGCGCGAGGTGATGGTGGCACCGGTTATCGCCTCAATTTTGCCACCATCCTTGGTCAATCTTATCTCTGATGCGGTCTTACCCTTAAACTGGTCGCGAAATTGTGGCTCAGTTGCCTTGAGACCAAGACCAGGGGTTTCCTTCAAGCCTTCAGAAGCGCTCGCCACCTTAATTGCAACTACCCTGCCTTCAATATCAATGCCAGCGGTAACCGGCACCGGTCCGCCATAGCCCTGACTCGCAACCCGCAGGATTGAGCCGATGCGGTTTTCACCTTGATAGGCAAACCAGACACTGGAGTCAGGTGTAACCGGTTCAAACCGGTCAGCATCAGGCATTACCGCGGTAAAAGCCAGTTTGATTGCCAGAACATTGCGCTGATACTCAATCTTGGGCAAGGTAAGGTTGTAAATCTGGGCAAGGGCAAAGGCGGATATAACACACACGATGAAAAGGGAAAGAACCATCCAGACCCTATTTTCCTTCATCTCCGCATCCTTGTGCCAAAAACCCTGGGCAGGGTAAGCCGGTCAATCAAGGGTGTGGCAACATTCATCAACAGGATTGAGTAGCATACCCCTTCAGGATAACCACCCCAGAGCCTGATAACAACCGTCAGAATCCCGCAGCCGATACCAAAGATGACCCTGCCTTTATGGGTTAAAGGTGAGGTGACATAGTCGGTTGCCATATAAAATGCACCGAGCATCAGACCGCCAGACAAAAGGTGAAACAAGGTGTAGTTCAAAAGATTGGCTTTATTCCCAGGTAAAATCAGAACCAGACCGGCAACGGTTAAGAGATAGGACAGGGGTATGCGCCAGTCAATTACCTTCATGGCGATAAGGAGGATGCCACCGATTAAAAGTAAAAGGGCTGAAGTCTCACCAATGCAGCCGCCGGTATTGCCAAAGAAAAGCCTCTTCAGTGTTGACCAGGACTGGAGCTGTTCATAAAGAAGCCTGGGGTCGCAGCCGGGTAAAACCAATTTACTTCCCTGCTTTAACACATTGAGTGGAGTTGCGCTCGTAACCGCATCGGTGCAGACTTTAAGCGCATCCTGCGAAAGCGCAGGGATAAGACCACCACGCGGGGCAAGATAGGATGTTGTCATCTGCGTTGGCCAGGAGGCAACAAGAAACGCCCTGCCGGCAAGTGCGGGGTTGATAAAATTATGACCCAAACCGCCAAAGAACTGCTTGGCAACAACCATCGCAAAACCGCTACCCGCAACCGGCAACCACCAGGGCACATTGGGTGGCAGGTTAAAGCCCAAAAGGATTCCGGTGATGACCGCACTGCCATCACCGATTGTCACTCTGCGTCCAAACAAAAGTTGAGCAACCGCATCAAAAAGAACCGCCGAGAATGTGCTGATGAGAACAATCAGGAGCGCCCTGAGACCGAAGAAGTAGATTGAGCCGGCAAATGCTGGCAGGAGGGCAAATACCACCGCCCACATCAGTTTGCTAACATTCACTGGTGAGAAAATATGGGGTGATGCGGTTACGAGCAGGGTTGATTTTTGTTCACTCATATTACACCTTTAGCCGGGCAATCTCTGCCTTACCGAACTTGAAGTTATGAACCAGCCTGATTTTTGCCGGGCAGACATAGGCGCAGCAGCCGCACTCAATACAGTCAAGGAGATGGTCTGACTTTGCTGCGGCGAACCTTTTTGCCTTGATATGGTAATTCAAGCGGGTTGGCGAAAGCCCCATCGGACAGGCTTCAATGCACCTGCCGCAACGGATGCAATCCTGCTCCTTTTCCTCTTTAACCTGGTTAAAGATTAAAACCCCGGATGTCCCTTTCAATACCGGCACCTGGTCAGAACCGAGCGCTATTCCCATCATCGGACCACCCATAATTATCTTTTTCGGCTCCCCATTGTAGCCACCGCAGAAATCAATCAGATTCCTGATAGGTGTCCCGATTCTCACCAGGAGGTTTTTGGGCTCCTTTACTCCCGCACCGGTAACAGTGACAACCCGCTCAAAAAGCGGACGGTTGAAGAGAACTGCCTCCCGAACCGCATAGGCGGTGCCAACATTCTGAACAATGCAGCCAACCTCAAAAGGCAGTCCACCAGAAGGAACCTCCCGATTCAGGCAGGCTTTGATAAGCTGCTTTTCCGCACCCTGGGGATACTTTGTTTTCAGCCGGACAACATTGAAACCAGCCCTTTCTGCCGCCTCCCTCATCACCAAAATCGCATCAGGCTTGTTGTCCTCGATGGCAATATAAACATTTTTTACCCCGAGCGCCTGCGCGATAAACCCTGCACCCTCAACAATCTCATTGGGTTTTTCGAGCATCAACCGGTGGTCAGCGGTAAGACAGGGCTCGCACTCACAGCCGTTGATGATGAGTGTGTCAATGGGCTTGTCCTTGGGCGGTGACATTTTGAAGAATGTTGGAAATGCCGCACCACCCAGACCAACTATCCCCGCCTGTTTTACCGCGGAGATTATTCTTTCCGGGTTTAATTGGGTTATCTCCTGCCTTTTGATGGACACATCAAGGGTGTCGTTACCGTCCGAGTCAATGATTACCGTTGTTGTCGGCCTTCCGGTTAAAGGGTGGGGCATTTCCGTGACATCAAAAACGGTGCCGGATATTGAGGAATGGGTGGGCACTGAAACCGTTCCTTGTGGCTCGCCAATCGTCGTGCCGGTAAATACCTTATCACCCTTCTTCACCACCGGCTTTGAAGGTGCGCCGAGGTGTTGGGAAAGGGGAATATAAGCCCGCGAAGGTAATGGGGCAACCTCAATCGGCTTGTATGCGGTTGCCTCCTTCTCCTCCCGGGGGTGGATTCCACCGCGAAACTTTACCATTTATTAGAAGCGAGAATTTTACCCCCCTTAAATCCATTGTCAAGGAAATTATATTTATAAGCCGGGCGCATAAGAAAGAGTATCTTCTCCATTAAGGGCGGAGGATAGCTACCAGGTGAGATTACGCCCAAAATCCGCCGGGGGATTGTCCCTTGTAAAATTTGTTCTTCGGCTAAGTTATTATAATCCGAAAACATAACTCAATTTCTCTATAAAAATTTAGTGTATTTTTATGTAAACTTTGGCTTTTAGGAGCCACCTCAATTAACATTTCACTTTCTTTAACGGTGTGAATTTATTGTTGACAGTTGGTGGTTTCTCATTAAAATATAAGAAGTGCCGGGATAGCTCAGTTGGTAGAGCACGGGACTGAAA
The DNA here is from genome assembly GCA_039801245.1 of candidate division WOR-3 bacterium. Classification (NCBI taxonomy): domain Bacteria; kingdom Pseudomonadati; phylum Caldifarciminota; species Caldifarciminota bacterium. The sequence goes on along the minus strand of JBDRUF010000011.1, from coordinate 13,969 downwards.
ATCCCGGTGTCCACAGTTCGATTCTGTGTCCCGGCATTGTTGATTTAAAATTGACGGAGGCAATTTGGCAAAGAGAACCGCTTCTGGAATCAAGCAGGCACGCAAGGATGCACGCCGCCGCCTGCGCAATCGCATCCGCCGGCTCGCTTTGAAAAGGGCGGTGAAGGCGGTGCGCACCGCCCAGACCAGGGAGGAGGCGCTGAAGGCATTTGTTGCTGCCCAGTCGGTCATTGACCGCTCCGCAAAAACCCGGCTCATTCACCCCAACGCTGCCAGCCGCCTGAAGTCGCGCCTGATGCGGGCAATCTCCTACCTGAAATAACCCGTAAGGCTTAATGGGGCGGCAGGGTGAATGAAAGTCCTTTATATTGCCACCGCCTATCCCCGCTCGGAAAATGATGTTATCACCCCGTGGCTGGTTGAAACCATCCGGCGGCTTCAGGCACGGGGTGTTCACATCACAATGTTTACCTCTGCCTATGCCGGGTTGGGTGACCAGGTAATATTCGGCACGCCGGTCAAACGGTTTCGCTATTTTTTCTCCCGCTGGGAAAAACTGACCCATGACGAGACCGCGATTGACCGGGTGCAAAAGGGGTTTTTGAACAAAATCCTCGCCATCTTCTATCTTATCTGCGGCACCTTTGCGGTCTGGCGCCTATGCCGTAAAGAAAGATATGACATCATCCACATCCACTGGCCTTTGCCTCACTTCCTGTTCGGTTATGTTGCCGCCCGCACCTGCTCGGCACCGACGGTCATAAGTTTTCATGGTGCAGAACTGATGGCGGTGAGACACAGGTTCAAAATCCTGCGTCCGTTTTTGCGCTGGGCAATCGCCAAGGCGCAGCGCGTTACCGCCAATTCAAACCATACGGTGAGGGCGATTCAGGAGCTCTTCAACCGTCCTGTTGACATCATTCCGTTTGGCGCTGCCCTACCCGAGGAACAGGTAGAGATGGAGGAGCAGGAGGAGGCAAGGGAGGAGAAAAGGGTTCTGTTTGTTGGCAGGCTGGTTGAACGGAAGGGTGTCCGGTATCTGATTGAGGCCGCTAAGTTCCTTTCCCGACATTACAAAATCAGGGTCAACATCGTTGGGAATGGACCAGAACTACCCGCGCTCAAAAAACTTGTCCAAGGGCTGAAGCTTGAAGGTGTCGTCCTCTTTCACGGTCAGGTTTCCGCAGAAAGTTTGCAGAGGCATTATAAAAACTGTGATATCTTTGTCCTGCCCGCGATTATTGACTCCAAGGGCGACACCGAAGGTTTGGGTGTGGTGATTATTGAGGCGATGAGCTATAAAAAGCCGGTTGTTGCCTCGGCGGTTGGTGGCGTCACCGATTTGGTCATTTCTGAAAAGACCGGACTGGCGGTTCCACCCGCGGACAGCGAGGCGCTGGCAAAGGCAATTGAGCGGTTACTAACAGATAGCGAACTTGCCCATCGTCTTGCCCAGGCAGGTTATGAACACATTCAGAAAAACTACTCCTGGCAGGCGATTATTGACCGTCTGATGAATCTCTACCAAGATTTATTTCAATGAATCCCGCTGCCGGCAACCCCCGGAAGAAACTGCGCTGGCTCCGCTACACCCTCGGCATTGCCATTGTCATTATTTCCTTTTACTTCCTTATCAGCCGGCTTTTGCGCGACTGGCAACAGATTCCGTTCTCCGAACTTCGCTTTAACCCGGTTCTTTTGATTCTTTCCTATCTTATCCTGCTTTGTCTTCATTTCCCCCTCGGTGGTTACGCCTGGAAACTGATACTTGCCGGTCTTGGTGAAAATTTGCCGGCGCTGCGCTGCACCGCCATCATCACCGTCACCCAGTTGGGCAAGTATGCACCGGGCAAGGTCTGGTTCACATTGGGAAGGATGTCGTTTGCAAAAAGGGATGGGATTCCTGAAGCCAAAACCTTAACCAGCGTCGTAATTGAAACCGGCTTTCTCCTCCTTGCCGCCATCTTTCTGTTTGCGATTGCGGTTCTCCTTTTACCCCGCGCGGTTGTTCCCAAAGGGGTCTATTATTCGTTTCTTTTGGCACCCATCACCCTTATCGTGACCTATCCGCCCATCCTCAACCGGATATTAAAGCCCCTGCTCAGATGGTTCAAACAGCCCCTTTTTTCATTAGAACTCTCCTATCCCCGGCTCCTCGCCATCCTTGGGGTTTATGTCCTTGACTGGTTTGTTCAGGGTATCGGCTGCTTTGTCTTAATCAACTCATTTTATCCCCTTTCCCTTTCCCACCTGCCAATTCTTTTAGGTGGTTATTCCATCTCCTGGATTCTTGGCTTTATCATCCTTATCGCACCGGCGGGTCTGGGTGTGCGTGAGGGGATTTACACCTTCATTCTCAAACTGGTAATGCCCCAGACGATTGCTATCATATCAGCGTTGATAACAAGAGTCTGGATGAGTACCGCAGAAGTGGCGATGGCTTTAATCTGCCTGCCCTTATTACGCAAGGGTTTGAAAGAGTCCGAAAAAACTTTCAGGAGGTGAAAAATGGCAAAAAAACACCGCGCCCGGCCAGCACCGGCACAAAAACCTGCCTGGTCAATACCTGAAGAAAAACTTCACCTTTACGCGGTCGGCGCACTTTTTCTCTTGCCGCTTTTCTTTTATGCCCGATTCCTCTTTGGCTCGGTGATGATGTTTGGCACCGACTTCATCGGCGCCGGTGGCTATGCCCAGCGCCATTTTATGGCAGAATACATCCGCAGTCATTTCAACATCGCCTTCTGGCAGCCGCAGATACTCTCGGGTCAGCCCACTGTTGCCGCCTTTTTTGGCGACCTTTTCTATCCGACAATCCTCTTGCGCCTTATTCTCCCAGTCCATACTGTCTGGGCCTGGACATTCTTTCTCCACACCTTTCTTGCCGGACTGGGCGCCTATCTCTTTCTCAAAGAGCTGAAACTACAAACCGTTGCCGCCTTCCTTGCCGGTGTTGCCTATATGTTCTCCGGGAGCCTCTTGACCCTTGCCTATGCCGGTCATGATGGCAGACTGATTGGCTCCGCACTTATGCCCCTGGCGATTTTCTTTTTGACCCGGGGCATCAACCGGCGCCAGTTCTTCTGGTTCCTTCTCACCGGTCTTGTCATCGCCCTGCAACTGCTCTCCGGTCATATCCAGAAGGTGTATTACACCGGACTCATCCTTGTTGCCTGGTTTATCTTTTGTCTCATCCGCACCGTCCGTCAGGAGAAAAAACCCAATCTGGCACCCAAGCTCATCTGCTATTTTGCCCTTGGTATGTTTTTTGCCGGTTGCCTGGCCGCAATTCAGTATCTGCCGGTTTATGCCAATTTGCCTTACAGCGCGCGGGGTGCGGAAAGAGGGTATGAATATGCCACCTCCTGGTCAATGCCCGTTGCCGAGGTCTTTGACCTGTTAACCCCAAAATTCTCTGGCGGTCTGGAAAACTACTGGAGCAAAAACCCGTTCAAACTCCATAGCGAATATTTGGGGATTTTGCCCCTCCTGTTTGCCGTTGTCGCCATCATCCGCTCCTGGAAAAAGCCAAATGTTAAGTTTTTCCTATTTGCCTTTGTTGTCACCCTGTTAATGGCATGGGGCGGCAACACCCCTTTTTATCGCCTCCCTTATCACCTCCTGCCCGGGATAAAGATGTTTAGGGGTCCAGGGATGATATTCTTCCTTGCCGGCTTTTCCATATCGGTCCTTGCCGGTTTTGGGGTCAATCACCTTCTCACCGAGGAGAGGAAAGGGAAAGGGCATCGTTTCCTCCTTTATGCCGGGGGGGTGCTATTGATTGTTCTCCTTTTCTTCCTTGCCGCCCGTGACGCCGCTGCTAATATATTTAGTCCCGGTCCGCGGCTTAACCAGTTTCAAGCCAACTACCCCGCACTTACTGGCGGTCTGCTCTTTGCCCTTTTTCTCTGGGCGATTGGCACCGGTCTTGTCTTCCTTTTTAACCGCAACCGCATCGCCAAGCCGGTTTTTGCCGGCATCTGCGCAGTGATAATGACCATTGACATCGGCATCTCCTTAAGGCTCTGGGACAACCAGCGCGGCTATATCCGCTCAATACCCCATCCGAAGGAATACTTTAGCCCGGATGAGGTGGTGCGCTTTCTCAAACAGGACAGCTCCTTTTACCGGGTCCTGCCGCTCCATTACGACCGCTCCGACGAGGGCGAACTCTGGCTTCATAACATCTATTCGGTTGCCGGTCAGATTCCCAATCCGCTGCAGAGTTATCAGGACTTTATCGGCGCAGGCAAAAGCGTGATGTTTCAGGCAAACAACCTCCTCAACCCCAACTTTATGAACCTCTTGAACATCAAATACATCATCACCTACAACCTGCCCGAGGATGTGTCAATGTTTGACCCGCAGAGCCAGCAGGTCATCAGCCAGTTGAAGTCCTATTTCAGCCAGCCTCAGTTTGAGAGGGTTTTCACCGGCGGCCGCTACACCATCTTTGAAAACAAAGACCTTTTGCCCCGAGCCTTCATCACCCCTGATTATCAGGTTGTCAAAGACAAGGATGAGGTCATCTCCCTTTTGATGCAAAAAGAATTTGACCCGGGTAAAACTGCGCTGGTTTACGAAGCGCCTGGTTATAAGCCGGTAGTGGACTCAAATCCAAGCCCGGCAACCCAATGCACCATCCTTTATTACGATGCCAATCGCATCAGAGTTAAGGCAAATGTCAGCACACCCGGGATTTTGGTGTTGAGTGAGAACTTTCACCCTGACTGGCAGGTAACAGTCGATGGTAAACCGGCAAAACTCCTCCAGGCTTTTCACACCCTCAGGGCGGTTGCGCTTGAGCCGGGCGAGCATACCGTTGAGTTTGCCTACCGTTCAAGGTCATACCAAATTGGGCTTTTCCTTTCCCTGTTAGCCACCTTAATCTTACTTGTCTTTCTCATAATTTTTCTATTGAGGCGGCGCGTATCAGACCAGAATTTACAGAATTAATCGGAGGAGCTTACCATCAAGTATACTTATAAGTATACAAAGGGTTATAATGGAAATTCGTTATATTACTTTTAATTTCAATATGTTAGCAATAAAATAAAGGAGTTTAGACCTCGTCCTCCCCACCATCCCCCTAAGAGGTGTTCAGTCTGTCGTTGTCGCCCCTTAAATGGTGAACCCCTGTGAATTTAAGATTTTTCTTGACAGATGGTTTTGTTTTGTTATGATGTTTTTGTATGATTTGTGCCGAAAACCAAACCCTCAGGAGGTCTTTCCGGTAAAACAATCGTAGTTGGACTCTTGGTGCTTATTGGTTAAGCATGCTGGGGCTAAAAGGCGCAGGGGATTTGCCTCTTTTAGCCCTTTGAGAGGAAAAACAAAGACAAAGGGAGGCATAATGGTCACTAACAGGCACCTAACAATATCTCTTTTGTTTGCCGGTATCGCACTGGCGAGTCCAACGATGAGGGTTGGCACAAAATTAACCTATCACAGCGGTTATGGAACCGGGACCTACTCTGACACCACCGGTAAACCGGTGGCGCAGGTCAGTTATGGCGAGCCGTTTGTTGGTCCAACGGTTGAAGCCTGTTATGGACCGATTGGCTGGTTTTCGGGCAGGGTTGACCTGATGCAGCTGGCGTTTTTCACAACCGGTGGTGCCGCGTTCAAGATTTTCCCGATGTTAGGGCTGGACATCCTCGCAGAGCCGCCACTCTCTTGGCGCCTCAAGCCCTATCTCTGGGCAGGAATGAGGCTGGTGAGTTATGGCGGTCTGCCTGAAACCGAGCCACCGACATACCATCACGACTCCGAGGTTCATTATCGGGCAGGTCTGGGGCTGAAGTTCCTCCTGAACCCCAAGGTTGAGATTTTTGCCGAAACCCAGCTGTTTTCCCACGATTTGTGGTGGGATGGGGTTATTGTGTTTGATGGTTTCGGAGGCGCCTCCTACTCCGGTCTTGAGACCTGCGGCTTTAATTCCGCGGAACTGGGTGCCCGGTTTCTGATTGGGAGATAAAGGGCAGGAAATTTCCTTTCAGGCTCGGTTTCTTGACTTTGGTTCGGGTTCGGTTAGTATAATAGTTTACAAAATGTTTGAGAGAATAAGCGAGGTTCTACCCCTCGTCACCAAACCGATTCGCTACACCGGCGGCGAGTACAACACCTTCTATGCCGAACCCGAACCAGGTCGGGTAAACTGGGTTCTGGCGCTGCCCGATGTCTATGAAATCGGGATGTCCAATTACGGATTGCGGATTCTCTATTCAATTCTTAACCGCCTTCCCAATACCGGTTGTGAGCGCTCTTATGTGCCCTGGCCCGATTTTGCTGCCCTGTTAAAGGCAAAGGGCTTGCCGCTCTATGCGTTGGAGTCAAAGCGACCGGTGTATGAGTTTGACATCCTCGGCATTTCCCTGCAGAGCGAACTTTCCTACACCAACATCCTTTATCTTTTGGATTTGGCTAAAATCCCTTTGCACCGGGAGGAGAGAACCACCGCTCATCCTTTGATTGTTGCTGGCGGACCCTGCACCGTCAACCCCTTGCCCCTGATTGATTTCATTGATGTGTTTGTCGTCGGCGATGGCGAAGAGGTTGTCAGGGAAATCAGCGCGGTTTATCAGGAATGGGACCATAAGAGCCGTGATGGGCTTCTGCGGGCACTCGCCCGGCTCAAAGGTGTTTTTGTGCCCGGTTATACCGATTGCAAAGATGGGCAGGTTTTGCGCCGGGTTGTTTCTGAGTTGCGCGAGGAGGACTTTCCCTTGCCACCGGTTGTGCCCATCTGCGAAATCACCCATGACCGGCTCACAGTGGAGATTGCGCGTGGTTGCGTTCGGGGCTGCCGGTTCTGTCAGGCAGGGATAATAAACCGTCCGGTCCGTTTCCGTGATGTTGACCAGATTGTCAGGCTGGCAGAAAGGGGGATCAGGGCAAGCGGCTGGGAGGAGGTCTCGCTCCTTTCCCTTTCCGCACTCGACTATCCCTATCTCTTGGAACTGGTGCGCCGGCTCAATGAGAAACTGAAGGAGCGCCGGGTTGCCATCTCCTTGCCCTCAACCAGGGGTGAGGACTTTTCTCCTGAACTGGCACTGAACCTGCAGGAGGTGAAAAAGGCAGGTCTGACATTTGCGCCGGAAACCGCCTCCAGCCGGTTAAGGAGATTCATCAACAAAAACATCCCTGAGGAGAAGATTTTAGAGTCGGTGCGCAATGCCCTTGATGCGGGCTGGGCAGGGGTAAAACTCTACTTTATGATTGGTCTACCTGGCGAGACCGAGGATGATGTCCGGGAGATTGCCCGTTTTGTCAATGAGATTGCCCGGCTCTGCCGGGGCAGAATGGTTCGGTTTAACCTGACACCATTCATACCCAAGCCCCATACACCTTTGCAATGGGCAGGCTTTGCCGATTTAAAAGAGACCCAGGCAAAGCTGGCTATGCTCAAGGCGCTGGTCAACCGGCGCAACATCAAGCCCAAATGGGAAAACCCGGAATGCTCCTATGTTCAGGCGTTGCTTGCCCGCGGTGATGAGCGTTTAGGTCAAGTGATTGAAAGGGTTTACCATTCGGGTGGCATTTTTCAGGAATGGACCGAATTCTTCAAGTTTTCCCTGTGGCAGGAGGCGCTGGATGCTGCTGGGATATCCCCGGAAATATATCTCCAAGAACGCAAAGTTGATGAGAGACTGCCCTGGGATTTTATTGATGTTGGGGTTAATAAGGAGTTTCTCCTTTCAGAATACAGGCGGGCGCAAGCCGGCGAAGAAACCCCTGATTGCCTTCAGGCGGGCTGCACCAACTGCGGTGCCTGTTTGGGTCCCAAGCCTAACTTACCCCAGCCACCAACAAAAAGGGAGTCACAGGAAAAGGTTTACGGTCGCAGACCGGTACCGGTTCTTTCGTACGGCGAACTCAAGAACCGGTTCCGATTGAAATATGTGGTTGAGGAGCAGTTTCGGTTTTCTGCCCATCTCGACCGGGTGCGGGCATTTTACCGGGCACTGCGCCGCAGTGATTTACCAATTGTATATACCAAGGGTTTTGCACCCAAGCCGATGCTTTCCTTTGGTCCGCCCCTGCCAGTGGGGTTAATCTCGGATGGGGAGTATGTTGATATCTACACCAGTTACCAATATTCAGGGAATATCCTTCGTGACCTCGGACCCTTTCTGCCCAAGGGGCTGCGGATTGTTGTCGCACAACTGGTGCCACAAACCAGCCCGGCACTCGGAGAAATAATCAACCTCGGCAGGTATGAAATCTCTTTGCCCAATTTTCTTGCCGAGAGAATGCAAAACGCACCTGGTGTTCCGGGCGTGAGGGGTTTTTGCCAGCACGATGAGGATGTCTATCTTCTTGACTTGACAATTGCCCCGGGGATAAAATTGTTTGATACCCTCGAGCAGATTTTGAAGATACCAGCACCGGAGATTAGGTGTCTGCGGATCAAGCGCAAGGACTGCCTGGTTATAAGGGATGGCAAACTCCTCTCGCCATTTGGGGAGCCGGTGGCAGATTGAATTCAGATGGAGGATTTATGAAAGTCAAGACAAAAATTTTTGTTAGTGCCAACGAATGGGAAACAAGGGTGGCGGTTTTTGAAAACGACCGGCTGGTAGAGTTTTATGTGGAACGGGCGGAGCAGCAAAATCTTGTTGGTCGGATTTACAAAGGTAGGGTTGAAAATGTTGTCAAAGGGCTGCGGGGCGCATTTATCAATATCGGGCTGCGCAAGAACGGGTTTCTGCCGCTCACCGAAATACCCGAATTTGATACCCTTGAGGAGGAGGGTGAGGAATCTGAAGGCGGCAGACCCCAGCCCCGGACCATCAGCCTCCGCGAGGGTGAGGAGATTTTAGTTCAGGTTGTCAAAGACCCATTTGCAGAAAAGGGGGCGCGCCTCACATCTTTTGTCTCCATTCCCGGCAGGTATCTCGTTTATTTCCCCAATGTTCAGCGAATCGGCATCTCCCGGCGTATCAGCGATCGCAAGGAGCGCAACCGGCTCCGGGAGGCGGTTCGGCAGTTTAAAAGCCATCATGCCGGGGTCATTATCCGCACAGTGGCCCAGGAGGCTTCATACGAAGATCTGAGACTTGAGTATCAGGAACTGGAACGCATCTGGGAGGAGGTGAGGGCAAAGGCGGAACAGGTAGCATCACCGGCAGTTCTTTATGAGGAACCCTCCATTGCGATTAAGGTAGTGCGCGATCTGCTCAATGAAAGTGTTGAAAAGGTTGTGGTAGACTACGAGCCCTCCTATAAGGAAATTGGCAATTACATTTCAAGGGTAGCACCCCGGCTAAAGCGCCGGGTAGAACTTTATCAGGGCGAAACGCCTTTGCTCGAACAGGTGGGTGTTGAGGCGGAACTGGAAAGGCTCTTCCACAAGCGTATTTGGCTTAAAGGCGGGGGCTTTATTACCATTGACCAGACCGAAGCGATGGTGGCGATTGATGTCAATACCGGACGTTCTGCTCAGGAGGAAAATCCTGAGAAGTTGATTCTTGAGACAAACCTTGAGGCGGCAGCAGAAATTGCCCGGCAGATAAGGCTGCGCGACCTTGCTGGGCTGATAATCATCGATTTCATTGATATGGAGGACCCAAAGAATACCGAGCGGGTTGTTCAGGAGTTAAAGGCACAGCTGGCAAACGACCGGGCAAAATCAGACTTTTCCAAGATGAGCCGGTTCGGACTCTTAGAGATGACCCGGGAAAGAACCCGTCCAGGGATGATGTACCTTTTGTTTGAAACCTGCCCAGTGTGCCAGGGTTCGGGTCGGGTGCGCTCCCGCTCCGAGGTGGCGATGCGTATCGAAAGGATGATTCTGACAAAGCTCCCAAAACTTCGGGGCAGAAGGATAAGAATCCTTGCCGCCCCCGCGCTGACCGAATTTCTCACCACCGAGTGGTACGAGCGCTTGGCAGAGTTCGCCCGGCGCTACGAACTGGCAATTGATGTGAAAACCGATTATCAGCTCGCACCTACCGAGTTTAAATTACTAACTGAGGCTACTTGATTAGCTAACCTCGCTCAGTAATCTGAAAAATCTTACGCCGTGAACGCTCACCGGCAACCAGTCTGATAAAGGTTTTGGGTACTTTAAAAAATTCGGCAAGAGCGGCGACTACCGCCTGGTTGGCTTTTCCCTCAACTGGAGGAGCAGCCACCGTAACTGTAAAAGAACCATCGGGGTTGGGAATGACCTTATTTACATTTGACCGAGGCTTAACCAGGACTTGAATCTGCAAATTTAACCGTTGCGATGGAGAGATTCCTTAATGGCCTTCAAGTCGGTTTTATATCGGTCTTTCAGTTCCTGCCTTTTACCCGCATTCCAGCCTGAGACTCGGGAGAAATAACCGGTGACTCGGGTGATGTGGTCAACATCAGCGGAATGGCACCAAGGACAGGTGCTGTTAAGCCCGCGGCTGGTTCGGTGGCATCGGGCGCAGGTGGTGAATTCGGGTGAAAAGGCAATCTGGGCATTGCGCGTCTGGTGAAATGTCTTGAGCACAAAGTTGGCGATCGACTCCTTCGGTGGTCTTGAGTCGGCAAGCCAGACATGGGTCAGAGCGCCCGCCTCGATCATATCGTGGAATTTGCCTTCATAGTAAACCCGCTCAATCGGGTCAATGGGTGCGGAGATGTTGAGATAGGTGGAGTTGGTGTAATAAACCGAACCGGAATTGATATCGCCCTTCACCACTTGGAGCGCCTGCTCCGGATAAAACTCCAAATCAAGTTTTGCCAGCCGATAAGCGGTTGACTCCGCCGGTGTTTGCTCTAAAACCAGCCGGATGTTATGCATTCTCGCCAGCCGTTTGCACTCGAGATTGAGAAAGGCAATCACCTTCAGTCCGAACCGGAACGCCTGCTCGCTCTCATGCAACTCTTGACCAAGATGGTACTGAACCAGTTCATTCAGCCCGAGGATTCCAACCAGATAGGTAACCCGATGTAGCCGCAGATAGGGTTCCCCATCAGGGTTCATCGTCAAGAGTGCCAAAGGACCCTCATTTTTAAGCGCCAGCAGTTTTTCAATAAAGGTTTTCTTTTCCAGGTGGGCACGGGCAATCATCTCCATCCGTTCCCGCAGGAGGCGGAAAAGGGTATCGTCGTTGTGATTGGCAAGGTAAGCCACCCGGGGCAGGTTCAAAGTGACATTCTGCAACGCGCAGTAACGCATCTTCCATGGTGTCTGGGCATCGCAAAGGTCATGTTCATCCAGCCGGAAACTCAAGCGACAACACTCGCTTACCTTCGCGGTCTTACCCCGGTCAAAAACAAAATAGGTATTACCCTTTTCCGCGGCGACATCAGCAATGTGTTCAAGAAACTCCTTTGACCCTGGGGTCTTGAAAAAGTTTTCGGTCATATGGACTAAAGGTTTTGGGAAAAAGAACGGGCGCCCAGAACCATCACCCTCCAGGTAAACATCAAAGATTGCCCACAGGAACCGTTGCGCCTCGGTCAAATACTCACCGTACTTCTTGCCGGTGTATTCACCACCGGGTCCAATCGCCTCAACATTAGCAAAGTGATTGGGAATCTCCCAGTAAAGGTTGATATCAGAAAATATCGCCTGACCACCCCGGGCAACATTCTGCTGGGAATACTCAAAAACCAACATCTGGGCTAACTGATGAATATCTCTGTCACTCATCCCGGTGAGAAAGGGTGCGAAAAATATGTTGACCGCATCCCAGCCAATCGCCCCGGCAAAATGCCCCTGCAACGCGGCGGAGAATTTCACCATATGGGCAAGCAGGGTTTCCGGGTGCCGTGCCGGCTTTGCCATTGACAGGGCATTGGGCAGATTCAGCCCAAACTTTTTAACATACTCCAAGGATTGACCCGAACAATAGGGGCGATTGATAAAACCAAGGTCATGCAAATGGATATCGCCCCAGGTATGCGCGTCCGCAATATCTGAGTCGAAAACCGAGGAAAGGGCAAACTGCTTCAAGGTCCATTCCGCAAGGGTCATATTGGTTGCCTCAGGATTGTGCGGGGTATTGGCATTCTCACGGTTCTTATACAGAATTAGATTCTCCACATCGGCAATCGGCACACCCAGCCGGGCATGGCGCCGGCGATGCTCCTCCAGACCCCGCTCAATTAGTTTGGCATTAACCAGCTCCCGCACCAGACTTGATGTCACCCGCTTGACATTGGCGTTAATGATGATTTCCTCCACCTCCCTGGCAATCTCTTCGGCATCATCAGGGTCAAGACCGGCTTCACGCACAAGCGCGCGGCTGATGCGACTCCGGTCCCACTGCCGGATGGTGTCATCGGATGAACGGACAAACAGGGCAAACTCGGTTGTATCCCTCTTGCCGCCGATGTTGGGCTTGATCCGGGCGGCATGGAGCCTTCTTGCCCGGGCGCGCTCCTCCCGCTTGAGAATAAAAGCCTTGGCGGTCTGGGCATGACCATTTTCAATCAGAATCTTTTCCACCGCATCCCCAATCTCATCAACTGTAGGAATATGGGGTCCGCGCTGGGCATAAAGGTATTCCACCACCTTTTCTGCCAGCCACTGGGCACGGGCATAATCCTCACCACCAACCGCGCGGGCAGCATTGAAAATGGCAGTGGTTATCTTATTGATGTCAAAATCCACCAAGTCGCCAGAACGCTTCTGTACCTTGCGAAACAGGCGTTGCAACCTTTCGCTCTCATTAACCATCTGCTTTGCCAAATCATTCTGTTGATTATTCTTTTTCGTCCTTTTTCTCGGTGCTGCCACCAATGCCTCCCTTTTTTAAATTTTTTAACTCCTCAACAAACTGCTCCGGACTATTGAATTGCCGGTAAACCGAGGCAAACCTCACATAGGCTACCGGGTCAATATTTATTAGCTGCGCCAACACCATTTCGCCTAACTCAGCGGAACTGACCTCAATCCGACCGTCCTCACTCAATCTATTCTCAACCGCATCCACCAGTTTCTCAATCTCTGCCCTTCCCACCGGTCTTTTCCTGCAGGCAAGGAGAATACCATTAATCACCTTCTGCCGGTCGTAGGGCTCATGCCTGCCATCCCGCTTCACAACCATCAGGGGCGTGCGCTCGATGTACTCATAAGTGGTAAAACGCTTCCCGCACTTCAAACACTCCCTCCGCCTGCGAATCGCATTTCCTTCCTGGGCAGGACGGGAGTCAAGAACCTTATCCTCTTCATTTAGACAATATGGACACTTCATATGGTGCTTAATAATAATACAGCACAACATATAGTATGTCAAACAAAATCTTTTAATAGATACAACTCTTTAACTATTTGATAAAATTAAACTTACAGAACAGGTGCCGTAAAAATCAGCAATGGTATTTATTTCTGTGGAGTTAAGGGGTGTGCAGGGTTAAAAATCGTTAAATTTGGGGTTTTTCCACATATTTATCCACAACTTGTCAACATTTTAGCCTGTTTTTTGGTCAAGATGGTCGTAACCATGCTCCTTTATCGCTCTTATTACCCCCTTTTCCTCATAATACAACCCCCTGCCCCTCTCCACCCTCCCAATCACGCTCACAGGGATATTTGCAATCCGACTGGGCATTTTCTCCTTTGTGGTAAACAGGAGTTCGTAATCCTCACCTGCAGTCAGGCAAAACCTGAACGGATTTTTGTCAAGCAGTTGACAAATTTTAACCGTGGCTTTGTGCATCGGAATTTTCTCCGGGTGAATGATAATCCGCACATTGCTCATCTCCGCAATATGCCTCGCATCGGTTGCCAAGCCGTCAGAGGTGTCAATCAAGGCGCCCATCTGCCCTTTCAGTTGCCTCATCACCTCAATCCTTGGCAGGGGAAAGAGGTGGCGTGCTATTGCCTCCTTTGCACCTGAAATGGAGCATAAACTCCTTCTTTTCTGAGCAAGGAGGATGCGGCCGGTCTCAGCCAGCCCGGCATAACCGGTAAGATAGACAAAATCGCCAGGACGGGCACCACAGCGGAGAAGAGGCTTATCTGTCCTGCCTAAAGCGCTCAGGC
>JBDRUF010000010.1 GCA_039801245.1 candidate division WOR-3 bacterium | reverse complement strand
TGCCACCGGCACACCCGCAGGCATCTGGACAGTTGACAAAAGCGCATCCAAGCCACCCAACCCCGCATCAAGCGGCACACCTATCACCGGCAAGGTGGTATAACTGGCAACAACACCAGCAAGATGAGCCGCCTTACCCGCACCGGCAATTATCACCTTTATACCTCTTTTTGCCGCCCCCCGGGCAAACCGCCGGCACTTCTCAGGCGTCCGGTGTGCCGAAATCACCTGTATCTCGCTCTCCACCCCGAACTCATCCAGTACCCGCTTCGCCTCACCCATCACCTCAAGGTCCTTATTACTACCCATCAAAATCGCTACCACCGGTTTGTCTCTGTTTACCATAACTAATCATATTAACATCCTCAATCCTTGTAAAGTCCGGTTGCCGATTTATAATTTAACGATATGGACCTGAAAATAGCCTGTGACAACAGAACTGAACAGGTCTCGGTTCCTGAAAAAAACCTCCTTGGGGTTCTTCAGCCCAACCGGTTTGAAACCTCATTCTGCGACATCAACTCTGCGATCAGTAAGGCAGCACAGGAGGCAAAAAATTTTATCGCCGATTCTCACCGCATCCTTGTCCTTTTAAACGACTACACCCGCCCAACACCCAACGAGCCGATTCTGAAACTCCTTGAAGAGGAACTGAACAAAAGGGACACAAAATACCTCATCTGTTTGGGCACCCACCGCCAGGCAAAAGAGGAGGAACTGAAAAACATCATCGGCGAGGAAATCCTTGAGCGGATAAAAGGGCGCATCATCCAGCACGATTGCAGAGACAGACCCTCTCTCTACTTTTTAGGAAAAACCAGGTTTGGCACCGAGGTTGAACTGAACCGCGCGCTCATCTGGGCAGAAAGAATTATTACGATTAACTCCATTGAACCCCATTACTTTGCCGGTTATACCGGTGGCAGAAAATGCTTTATCCCGGGGATTGCCGGCATAAAAACCATCGCCCAGAACCACAACCTTTTGCTCCACCCGGCATCCGCCCCATTCTCACTCAAAGAAAACCCGGTTCATCTTGATATGACCGAGGCGGCAAGGATGGTTCCCAAACCGGTCTTTTCCATCCAACTGGTTCAGGACTCAAAACACAACCTCCTTTCAGTTCACTGTGGCGATTTATTCACCTCGTTTGAAAAAGCCTGCCTGGACGCCTATAAGGTCTTTGCGGTGCCGTTAAAAGAGAAGGCAGACATCATTTTAAGCGTCCTTCAGACGCCCTATACCATCAACTTCTACCAGTCCCAGCGGGCGGTTGAATTTGCCATTCCAGCATTAAAACCAAATGGCATCCAGATTACCGTCTCTCCCTGTTATGATGGCGTTGGCAACGACGATTTTGTCAGAGTCCTTCAGTCCTGTTCAACACCTGATGAACTTTTAAATATGAAACCGCCTGAGGTTCTGGGCTGGCACAAGGCTGCCCGTCTTGCCCGGATAATGCAGAAGGCACAACTCTATACGGTGATGCCCGGGGTCAAAGATGAGCTCATCAGAAGCGTATTTATGCACCCCTTTTCTTCAATCCAGGCTGCGCTTGACTTTGCCCTTGAAAAACTCGGCAAAAACGCCACCATTTACATCATCCCTGATGCCGGCTCACTCGTGCCGGTGGTCACATAAACCTTTTAATTTAAGAAATCAGCAGTTCCTTTAACCAAACCCGATTAATAGTATGCCAAATAGTCAATAACAAGAAGTATTTTGGTCAGTTTGTCCTTTTCTACCCTCACCGGAAAGATGTAATTGCCATCAATCAAATTTGCGTAATACCTATCCTTTTCCCATACAAAAACCGAATACTCACCCTCCGGCAAGTGGATTTGAAAATATCCATCCCTGTTACTCTCTGTCGAACCCACCAATTGGGAATTAACCACCAAAAAGAAACGAGGGTCACAACTGTCCTGAACTACACTGTCTAAACTGGTTTTCTCAAAGAATAGAATGGTTCTTTTAACATATGTAATCTTGCCTCCAGGTTCGCCAGGCTGGAAATTACCCTCCCAAAATTCAACCCTTCCCCAGACACCCTGTGATATTGTCGGCACAAATTGAGAACCCCACTTACAGCCAGTGAAAAAAAAGAAGGACAAGACCAGCATCCAAAATATTCCCTTAAACCATCTCATTTTCCTCTTACCTCTATTTGCCTATAATTATACTTTTATCAGACGCCTGTCAACCTACTCCATAAGTCATAAATTTTCGCATTTACCGATTAGCTAAGTATTTGACTTTTAAGACGATGGAAATTTGATGCCCGTCCCCTCCACCACCCCCGGGGAAGCCCCCTTTGGGGTAAGGGTTATGGGGTTGTTTGTCAAGATGTTGGAAATGTGCAGGGGAAAATCAAAGGTGAAAGATGCGTTGGAATTAATCCGGTCTTCCGTCTTCGGTCTCCCGTCTTTTGGGAGTTGAACGGGTTTTTGCCAGACGGTCTTAACCGCTTGACTTTTTCGGTTGCACCCTTAAAATCAAATCGTGGATATCACTATTGATAAAATCGGCACGCAGACAGGCAAAGAGGTGACCCTGACCGGCTGGGTCTATAACAAGCGCTCCTCAGGCAAGATTCACTTCCTGCTTTTGCGCGATGGGACCGGCATCATCCAGTGCGTCTTTCTTAACGGAGAGGTATCACAAAAGGCGTTTGAACTTGCCGACTCCATTCCGCAGGAGTCCTGTGTTGAGGTGAAGGGGGTTGTCCGGGAGGACAGGCGCGCTCCTGGCGGTTATGAACTTTCCGCCACCGACCTGAAGCCGATTGCCATCTCTGCCCCTTATCCCATCTCACCAAAGGAGCACGGGATAGAATTTCTGATGGAACACCGCCACCTCTGGCTGCGTTCAAGGCGCCAGCATGCGATTCTGCGCATCCGCGCGGAAATCATCAAAAGTCTGCGCGACTACCTTGATGATAAAGGCTTTCTCTGCTGCGACACGCCCATCCTCACCCCCGCCTCGGTTGAAGGCACAACCACCCTATTCCCGGTTGACTACTATGGTGAACAGGTCTACCTTACCCAGTCCGGTCAGCTCTACAATGAGGCGCTCTGTGCCGCGGTGCGCAAGACCTACTGTTTTGGTCCGACATTTCGGGCAGAGAAGTCAAAGACCAGACGCCATCTGACCGAGTTCTGGATGCTTGAGCCGGAGATGGCCTTCTACGACCTGAACGCAACCATGGACTTGATGGAGGATATGATTTGCGCACTCATCACCAGGGTATTAGAGAAAAGGCAAAAGGAACTCAACACCCTTGAGCGAGACATCAAAAAACTTGAGGCGGTGAAAAAGCCTTTTCCGAGAATCACCTATGCTGAGGCGCTTGAGGTCCTCAAAAAAGCCAATGTCAAGATAGAGTTCGGGGATGACTTTGGCGGCGATGAGGAGACAGTTATAAGCCAGTCATTTGATAGACCGGTGATGATTCACCGCTTTCCGGCAAAAATCAAGGCTTTTTATATGAAGCGGGCACCGGAGAATTCCGAACTTGCCTTAGGTGTTGATATGCTGGCGCCTGAGGGCTATGGCGAGATTATCGGTGGCGGCCAGCGGGAGGATGACCTAAAGGAACTGGAAAAAAGGCTTGAGGAGTTCAAACTGCCAAAAGAGGCATATCAATGGTATCTTGATTTGCGCCGGTTCGGGTCCTTTCCCCATTCCGGTTTTGGTCTGGGTCTGGAGCGCACCGTTGCTTGGATTTGCGGCTTAAGGCATGTCCGGGAAACAATCCCTTTTCCCCGGCTCTTAGAAAAGGTCTATCCTTAAAAGGAGGTCAAAATGCCCGAAACAAAGGTTGGCATCATCACCCATTACTTCGGGAAGATTGGTGTGGCGGTTGTCAAGGCTACTGATGGAGCAATTGCGGTTGGCGACAAAATTCACATCAAGGGCCACACCACCGACCACACCCAGGTTGTTGAATCCCTGCAGATAGAGCACCAGCCGGTTCAGCGGATAGAAATCGGACAGGAGGCAGGGATGAAGGTATCTTGCCGGGTGCATGAACATGATGAGGTTTTCAAGGTTACCGATTAATGGGTTGACATTTTTTATTACCCTTGCGTCTCCCCTGCCGCTATTTGGCGCCTGGATCACCACCGGGATGGATACACTCACCCACACCCGTGCGCGCAAGACCGTCTCAATGCAATCCCTCGCCTGTGACAACACCGGGACGCTCCATGCCGCCTGGGTAGAAAGGCTTGGTGCTGGACCAAACTATCTGCTTTACTCCTGCAAACCACCAGATTCAAACTGGTCGGTTCCTGAGACCATTGCCGAAATGGTTGCCGTTCATATTGCCCTGACAGCGGGAAAGACCACCGGTGTTGCCCATATCGCCTTTATCCAGAATTTTGCCGACAGTGCTGAACTCTGCTATGCAAAAAAGCTTTGCCCTGGTGCCTGGCAGGTAATTCGGCTAACCAAGGACACAGTCCAGGACTGGACACCGACAATCGCCCTGGAGAAGGACTCATCTGTCCATATCGCCTGGGTGACAAGGGAACCAGGGGTGGCATATCGCATCGGTTATGCAAGGGAACGCGATGGCATCTGGGAAACCTCAATCCTCCGCCAGAGCCAACTTGGTGATTTTGGTACCGGTGCAATGCCCCATCTTGCGGTCTCGCCATCTGGTATTGCCCATATCACCTATCGCGGGGGCAACTATCCTGATTACCACATTCACCATGCAGAAAACTCTGCCCCTGGGGACACCAACTGGTCCTATGAAGTTCTTATCACCGCCAACAATTACGATTATATTTCCGCGCTTGCCGCTTATGCGGGTGAGGAACTCTTTTTGGTCGCCAGCGGCAATGACGGCTGGGGTATGCCATTCCGCACCCATTATCTCCATCGCCCGCCCAACTCAACCAACTGGGACCCTTATCAGCGAATTACCGCTGATGCCAGTGCCCAGATGCAGGGGTTTTGTATGGATGACACCAATATCCACATTACCTGGCAACTCATCAACGGCAACATCATTGCTGAACAGCTCTATCACTGCTCCAACTGTACCGGACGGTGGTACAATTCGCCAATTCGGGCGGATTCACATACCACCGGTGGCGCAATTACCATTGACACCAGCCATTGCGGTCATGTCTTGGCAATTATTGAAACTCCTGCTGACACCGAACTTTACTGCATCCACAGCGCACCCTTTGCCGGCATTACGGAAAAGGGAAACAGTCGCTATCAAACACACTTGTTACCCACTATCATAAGAGGCGGGGAAAATACCTGCATTCCAGTTTTCACCGACCCTGAGAGCGAACTTTACTCTGTCAATGGCACAAAACTGGGCCTAATCAAATTAGAAAGTAATAGCGGGGTGTATCTGATTCGGTATAAAAACTGCGTAGCAAAGGTTGTGATTGTCAGATAAAAAGGAGCGCTATGGCAAGAAGTAAAACCAAACTCAAGCGGATGCGACACCGCTGGGAAATGAAAAGGCGGCGCCGGCTTGAGGCAAGGAAAAAAGCGGCAAAAGTTGAACAAGAAGCGTAAACTATTCCTTTTTCCCTTTAACTGTTATAACAGTACCGAACTCCTTTTCCGTGCGGCACTGGCAACAGGTGCCCAACCACAAGAGATACTCTACCTCACACCAAGCCCGCGCAAACTGCGCGCAACGCAAGTACTCTTCGCCCGCCTCTGGGGCAGAAAGGCCTTTGTCCCGCCCGTTTTTCGCACCTTAGGGCAACTCGCCCGCGAAATCTGCGATTACACCTCAGATAAGCGGCTTTTCCCTGATGAACTCAAACCGCTGTTAATCAAAAACCTGTTTGTAGAAAAAGGTAAAAAGATAACCCTTGCTTATGCCCGGGCAATTGGAGACTTTGTCGCTGATGTCAAAAGGCATGTGCCCAGAGAAAAAGAGCAGGACATCCCTACGGTCCTTAAGGAGACCTTAGCCGGCTACGAGAAACCGCTTCGCCGGGCATTGGATGCCTGGTATACCTTAACTCTATATAACGCAACCTTAGAAAAACATGGCTCGATAGACAATGAGGATTCTATCCTTGAGGCGGCAAACCATATTTCCGATTACCATCCCTCTCCCCGCATTCTTATCCTTGACAGTTTTGTTGCTCCCAACAACCTTGAGGAAAAGTTCTTGAGCGCCCTGGTTGAGAATGCCGAAATGACATTTGCGGGGACATATTTTAAAGAGGGGGATAGGGATTATGCCCTTGGTGAGCGCTTTGTTAATTTCTTCAGCCAGTCCCCCGGATTGGAGATTGAAGAGGTTAAAGTCGATTTTGAACCTCCCAACCCACCGCTCTATAAGTTCCCTAACCCTGAAGAGGAAATAATCGGAATCGCCCGAAACATTAGAAGTCGCGAGGAAGATACCAACCTTGCGGAAACCTATATTGTCTTTCCACGCTTATCAGATTACGCACCCCTCATCACTCGCATCCTCCCCCAGTATTCAATCCCCTTTACAATTTATCCCCGGACAACACTTTCCTCTTCACCACCGATTGTTTGTGTCCTGGAACTGCTCCGTGCCCTTGATACTGACTATGAACGGATTGCCACCTGTGCTGCCCTGTCGTCCCCCTATCTCCCTTATCTTTTGAGACTTCCTGATGACAAAGACGAGAGAGGACGCAACCTTGCCGCTCAATCCTTGAATTACCTCTCTCGCCGCGCCGGCATCATCAAAGGAAAAGACAACTGGCTTAACATCGCCAATCGGATTTTCGCCCAGGAGGAGACTGAACCGGAAGATTGGGAAAGGAATTTTCTTCTTGAACTCCAGACCCGGGTCCGTCAGGCAATCGGTCTCACTGAGAAAATTCTCGAACCAGCAGGGACGATCGGTAATCAGGCACGCAGACTGAAGCAGTTCCTCAAGACCGCTGAGTTCTGCTCAAACATCAGCCCAGAACAACCCTGGTTTGAGCAGTTACGCCTTGACCGCAAGTCACTCTACGACATCCTCGATGCCATCGCTATCTTTGCCGCCGAATTCGGTGAACAAAAGGATTCGAGGTCCTCTTTTATTAAGACCCTCTCCTACCTTATCGGTCTAAAAATCAAAACCCCTGAATCTGACCGAGGGGGAGTGACGGTTGTGAAGATGGAAGAGACCCTCGGTCTGAATCCGACTAACCTTTATTTTGCTGGTCTCACCGAAACCGACCTGCCGGGCTCTTACCACCCTGACCCAATTCTACCCGATTCGGTGCGCAAGAAACTCGGGATGCCTGATATTGAGTGGCACCGTGACTGGCAGCGTTTCCATTTCCGTCGCACCCTCGAGTCCAGCCCGAACACCCCCTTTTTGAGCTATCACGAATCCAGGAACGGCAAACCGGTCTTGCGCACACCATTTATAGAAACCGAACCGGTGAAGTATCACGATGGCGAGATTATTTTTTCTGAGGTTGAGGAGCAAATCTATCGCGGTCGCCAAAAGCATTGCCTTTTTGAAGATGTCATCCTTACGGTTGATTTCTCAGGTGACGAGGAAATTAAACAGGAGTTGAACCGGCGGTTTGGAGCCAACGCCAAATTCCATGTCACGACGCTGGAAAGCTACCTCCGCTGTCCCTATCAATTTTATCTCTATAATATCCTGGGTCTAAAGACACCGCCCGAACCGACATTTGAAATTGACGCCCGAATGTGGGGTTCTATCGCCCACCGGATCCTGGCGAGAATCTATCAAGAGGGACCAATTCCAGTTGAGGATATTGGAAAAATCGCAGGTGAAATCATTGACCAGGAGTTAAATAATATTACTCTACCTGCCTTTTGGAGAGAAGTCACCTACCGCATCCTGAAAAATCTCTTTGTCAAGTTAGTGGAATACGAAAGGGAACTTCGCGCCGATGGCTTTCAGCCAGTAAAAACAGAAAAACGTGTCTATGGGTCAATTAAACCCGACATTAACCTTTTGGGCAGAATTGACCGCATTGACCGCAAAAACAACCTTCTCCGTATAATCGATTACAAAACCGGTTCTCCTGATATCAATGCCCATGCGCACATCCAGTTACCACTTTATGCCTATCTCCTGTCTCAGGATGAGGAATTCCAAAATCTCCAGATAGAAAATATGGGTATTTACAGCCTCCGTTCCGTAAGATTAAAATTCTTGGCAAATAAAAACGCCAGGGTTGAGGAGTTAATCAAAGCGGCGATTGAGCGGACGGTTAACATCGTTGCCGATATCCGTAAAGGTAAATTTTTAGCCGCCCCCAGCAGCTTGAGTAATTGTGAAAACTGCGATTTCCACTTCACCTGCGGGAAAGAAGCATTTAAAGATGCCGGAGATTAGATGACGCCTCCCCTAAAAAGTAAAATCGTCTTCGCACCGGCGGGGTCGGGTAAAACTGAACAGTTAAGCTATCGCTACTTAGAACTCGTGGAGGCGGGTGTGAAACCGGAACGGATTCTGACCCTAACCTTTACCGATAAGGCGGCAGTAGAGATGAAGGAAAGAATTCTTAACAATGCCCGCAAGCGGAATCCAGAAATCTATAACATATTGCGGGAGAATATCCTGCGCCTGCGCATCTCCACCATTCACTCATTCTGTTTTTCACTTGTCCGACGCTTTGCCGACCTTTTGAATATCGATCCCAACCCTGCTGCCTTAACCGACGCTAAGAACCTCTGGCGACAGGCAAAGTACGATGCCCTGATGAAAATCGCTGAAAACAACGACCTCGCAGATTACCGCTCACTCTTAATCAGCCTCATAACTCGCGAACACATTCAGGGCTGGAAAAACTTTTCTAAGTTTCTTGACCACCTTTTTGAAAAAAGAACCGTTGCCCTCAGAGCGAAACCAAGGGGTTTTGACATAAACTCAGTTAAGGAACTGGCTGAGCGGTTAAAAAGAGAACCGGCTGGGTTTGAGAGAATTAAAAATTATCAGGAGTTGTTTCCAGAAGATTTAGGTAATCCCGGTGTGATTGAGCGGATTTTTAAGACCATCGCCGATCATCAATCTGTGTTTATGACTACGCAAAACACGCCGAGAATAAGGGGTCTTTCTGAAAGGGAACGCCGTTGGGCAGCTGATATGGTTCGTTATCGCAATCTGATTGCTGTTCTGAATGATTTCAACCTGTTTAAACAAAGGTGGCACCTTTTTCAGGACTGTTTTCTTGCGACCTACAACGAGATGAAACAGGGGCTCGGAGTGGTGGATTATGACGATATGGAACTGCTTGCCTTGAGACTATTGACCGAGGAATCTGAATGGCAGAATATCCTTTATATCTTTGACGAGCACACCGACCATATCCTTGTGGATGAGTTTCAGGATACCTCATTTCTCCAGTGGGGGATTATTGATAAACTCACCGAGGAGTGGCGCTCAGGAGAGGGGTTAAAAAGGGAGCTGGGGGTCGCGCCGACAATATTCATCGTTGGTGATGATAAGCAGTCAATCTATATGTTCCGCAACGCCCGGGTGGAGTTATTTTTCAAAGCCAAGGAAAAACTTGAACAATGGCTGGGCAGTGAAAAGGTAGAAACAGTAACTCTTCAAGAGAACTACCGCTCTCTGCCGGCAATAATTGATTTCACCAACGCCCTTTTTTCGCAACTTATGAACCCCACTGAAAATAAGGAACCCTGGCGCTCCCGTTACCGACATTTTGTGTGCCGACGCATTGGGAAAGAACAGGGAAAGGTAGCGATAATCCTTGAGCCGAGACAAGAGGTTTTAAGTATCGCTGATAAAAGGGAAATCGACGCCCAAAATCTCGCCCGCGCGATCAAAGCCCTTATTGCCACCAACTTCAAGGTTTCAGACTCATCCCTTGATGCATCAGAAATTGTTCGCCCCTGCCGATACAAAGACATCGCCATTCTCATCCGCAGCCGCCAGGGAATACTACCAGCACTGGAAAAATCTCTGCGCAAGGAAAACATCCCATTTGTGGTTGTTGGGGGCACCGGCTTCTATGAAGAAAGCGAAGTCAGGTATCTCACCGCCCTGGTTTCCTTTCTTGTTGACCCGGCGGATGACACCGCGCTCTACATCACCCTGCGCGGTCCGTTGTTCAATATCCCGGAAAGGGACATTTTTCTCTGGATGACGAAGGGCGAAACAAAGGAACCGACATTATGGGAACGCCTCGACGCTCTCGCCCGAGAACCGTCCGAGGGGCTCGAGCGGGCACGAAAAATCTTAGGGGACGCCCTGAGAAAGGTCAACTACGAACCTTTATATTCTCTCGTTGACCATATTTTACTCAAAACAAAGGCGTGGGAGGTCTTCAGCGAACCGCAAAGAGTGGCCAACATCAGGAAATTCATCCACATCATCCAAGAGGAGGAACTTGCCGGCAAGACCCCGCTGCGAATTAAAAGTTTGCTTGAACAGTCAAATAAGGATGAACCCAAGGCCGAGATTCCTAACGAAGAAATGAACGCGGTGCAAATTATGACCGTGCATTCGGCAAAGGGGCTCCAATTTCCGATAGTATTTCATCCCGGGCTTCATGAAAGAGTCCTGCAAAGGGAGACATATAAGGAGAAACTGGTGGTGGAGGAAAATGCCCTTGGGGAGGTAATATTTTCATACATTGAAGAAGGCTCGGTAAGAAGGTTACACCCCCTCCACGCTGAGTATCTTGAAAAGGTAATCGAGGAGGAAAAAAGGGTGTTTTATGTGGCTTGCACCAGGGCACGTGATGCCCTTTTCCTGACCGGGGTCTGGGACACATCCTCTCCTGAAGGAACAAGGCTGGAATGGTTGATTAATCACTTGGGGTTGAAGAGAACTGACCACGGGTTTGAGGTTGCAAGAAACCTTCCCGGACTCTCCATAACAACGCCGCAGGAAATCCTGCAGATTGAAGTGTCAGGAGGAACAGAGGAGCATCCTACCTCTGTACCGCTAATCAGAATTGAACCACCACTCCCCTCCCCACCACCCCAGGTGCGCACAGTAACAAAATACACCCCCCACGAACTACAAAAACACTCGGATGAAGCCCTCGGCATTGGCGAAACCCTGCACCGGCTACTGGAACTAATCTCTCTCGGTAAACTTGACCCCTTTAGCCCCCGGTTGGAAGAGGAAACAGCCCGCCTTCTCCGAATTAAGGGCTTCTCTAAAGAGATTGCTGAAAAACTGGATGGGGAAATACTGAGAACTGTTAAGGGGCTGGTCTCATCCCCAGTCTGGGAAATAGTTCGACCCCAACCCAACTCTTTCGTGGAACTACCGATAATGTATCACGATGGGAAAACTATCTGGACCGGCAGGATCGATCGGGTTATTCTCAAGCCGGATGCGGTTCATATTTATGATTACAAGACTCTAAGGGTGAAGGAGGAGGAGATTTTAGCGCTGAAGGAACATTACTACGCCACCCAGTTGATTTATTATGCCCGTGCCTGCGCCGAACTTTTCCCGGGGAGAGCTGTCAAGAAATTTGTTGTCTTCACCGCCTTACCGGAAATAGTAGAGGTATAGGTTAAGGCAAAGTCAGCACCGAGGTTTGAGGAGTGCCAAGGGCACAATCATCTCCTGAAGTGAGATGCCACCATGCTGGAGGGTGTGTTTATAAGTTTTTTCGTATTCCTTAGGTTTAGTAGGATAGATAAAGTAATAGTCGGAACGGGCAATGGCAAACTTCACCCCCGGATGCTCAACCGGTAAGAAGAAATCCTCCGGATGGTTTAAGAGGAGGGCGGTTCGGGTATCCACCCTGAGCGCGGCACCATGTTTGTAGCGAAGGTTTGCCGATATTTCCCTGGAGCCGTAAATGAGTGTCGGACGATTGGCCCTGATAAACCCGTGGTCAGAGGTAATAATGACCCGACAGTTTTTTGTTGAGAGCTGTCTTAACAGCTCAAGTATTGGGGAGGATGCAAACCATATCCTCGTCGCACCTACGAGCGCGGCGTCGTCGGGGATGATTTCATCTAAAAGTCGGGTCTGCCTGACCGAGTGAATCAAGAGGTCAAGGAAGTTAACAACCATTACTGTCAGTCTGACATTGGTGTCAAAGATAACCGGTCTTGCCGCAGCGAGTTCTTCGCCCCTGGCGACCTTGATAAAGGAAAAACGCCCCTTGAAACCTAATCGGCGCAGGTTTTCGGCGAGGAGCTCTTCTTCGAACCGATTCTGCCCACTCTCCTCAAAAACCCACCAGTGAGGGTAGCGCCGGAAAATCTCCAATGGCAAAAGTCCGCTGAGGATGGCGTTTCGGGAATAAGGGGTGGCGGTCGGCAAAATGGAGTAATAATAGTTTGATTGGATTTGGTAATGGTCGCGCAAAAGGGGGACAATCGCCTCCCACTGGTCAAAACGCATTGAATCGAGCAGAATGAGATAGGTCTGCTTCTCCTCCCAGTTCGGTCTGACAAAATCTGTAATCAGCCGGTGGCTCATCAACGGACCGTTGCCTTTAAGCCAGTCAGAATAGTTGTCCTCAACAAACCTTCCGAAGCGGGTATCTGCCTCTTGACGAAAGGTGTAGTGAAGTTCTTTGAGTGCCGCATCACCAAAGCGCGCCAAGAGATTCTGCCAGTAGTTGAGCACCTGGTAGTATGCGCGCCAGTCCTGCGGGGTGGTAAGGTCACGTTCCTCATTAATTGTGCGCACAAACTCCTCGCCGATTGAGGCGGCAATCAGACGCCTTTTTTCGAGGAGCCGCTTGAGGACCGCCAAGAGTTGCGTCGGGGTAAAGGGCTTGATAATAAAGTCGTCAACCAGTTTGCCCAGCGCCTCGTTGATCAACGCCTCATCATCGGATTTGGTCACCATCGCGACGAGGACATTCGGATCAATCTCCTTAATCCGGCGCAGAACCTCCAACCCCTGCATTCCGGTCATCATCTGGTCAAGGAGGATGAGGTCAAACACCGTTTCTTTTAGCAGTTTGAGCCCGTCCGGTCCATTGGTGGCGGTCGCTACCGAATACCCCTTTTTCTCAAGAAAGTAGATAAAGGGACGCAAGAGGTCAATCTCGTCGTCAATCCAGAGGATTTTCATATCAGCTCCCGGCTGTCGGCAGGTAAAGGGCAAATACCGTTTTGCCCGGAGCGCTTTCTTTCAAAATCAGCCTCCCCTGATGATACCCCTCAACAATCCTCTTTGACAGGGTGAGACCAACACCCCAGCCGTAAGGCTTGGTGGTAACACCGGGCTCAAACAGCCTTTCTATCTTGACACCTTCGCCAGTATCGGTTATCTCAACCTCAACCCAGCGTCGGTCCGGACTCAAAAACTGCCGAACCCTCACCTCGCCCTCCCTTTCGCCAATCGCATCAAGAGAGTTCTTCAAGAGATTTTCTATCGCCCAGGAAAGGAGCACCGCATCCACCAAAACCAGCGGGTCATCAATAACCTCCAGCACGAGCTTTATCCCTTTGGGGGCGCGCCGCCGGACAAAATCAACCGCCCGATTAACAATCGCACCCAGAGGCGCCCTTTCCAAATCTGGGGGAAGCCCGATGCGGCTGAAACGACTCAAGACCTCCCTCATCCTCTTTAAGTCCTCATCCATCTCCTGAGCAATCTCCCCCTGCCCGCTTTCCCTAAGGACCTCCAGCCAGGCAGATATTGAGGAAACCGGTGTTGCCAGTTGATGCGCGGTCTCCTTGGCAAGCGCGGTCCAGATGTGCTCCTGTTCCCGGCGCTTGTATTCCAACACGCCCATAACACCTATCAGGACAAACCCCAAGAAAAGCAAGGCCTGCATCAGCGAAAAAAGCCGCAACTGCCTGACCGATTGGGTGAGTTGACTGGTAATCTGCCTGAGGGTAACGGTCGCCGGTGATACCCCGTAATGAATAACATTAAGGCAGCGCAGCGAGTCACCCTCCCGCACCAAAACCGGAATCGGCTCATGCTCCTTGTCAAGCCGCTCAACCTCCTGTAAAAGTGCGCTATAACCGGTTTCAGGATTACTGATGTTGCGAAATGCGACCGGCGCGCCATTCGGGGCGGTAATGACCACCGGAAAGTCAATCTTCTGAATCACCTCGTCAAAGATAATGTCCAGTTCTGGTGAACCCGCCTCATCAGGCTCGGTAATCTGGCTCATAAACCGCGCATAAATCCTTGTCCGCAACTGGGTCTCGGCTTCCAGTTGCTGAAAAAGGGTTGTCGCATAACTGTGGTATTCCCGGGAAAGCCGCAATAATAGAAACTGGGAATAGAAAAACCAGACCCCGGCAAATCCTAACAGGCCGATGACGAAATAGACCTGTAACGCTCTTGGTCCGAAGCCGAATTTAAAACGATTCAATAACCTTTATTTCCAATCTATCATAGCCCGTCAATCTCAAAAGTCAAGAAATATAAGAAAAGAAATCGGCAACCACCAACCTTGGGACTATTATAAAAAATTGCCTTCTTTAAAAAATATCTGTGGGCAGAAGCCAAACACCAAGTTTATATAAAAATATACTAAATTCAGTGGGGTGAAATTGAGTTAATCCTTGCAGTTTCGTAACTTAGCTCAATAACAGTTTTTGCCAAGGGGCGGTCCCCCCGACGATTTTGACCCCACACTTGAATAAAAAATCCCCCCTTATACACCATTTTGACAGCCTCTTAATAGTTATTAAAATTTGACGTGAAGAAAGTAAAGCGAAAACCCCTCTCAAAAACCCGTTCACCCAAATACTGGGTTTGGATTGTAAGCGGTGTCGCCATCGTATTTATCCTTTTTCTCCTCGCCCGCATCCTCTCCCAACCCCCGCGCAGCCAGACCGATAGAGAAACTGTGGAACTTGCCCAGGAGGACCTGGAAACCTACACCCGGATGTTGGGCAGGGTTTTCATTGACACCCTAACCCTGGCCGCCCTTCCCTTTGACCTGAAACGCTCTCTTTCCCAGGTGGACACGATGATTGCCAACCGCGAGTTGCGGGATGCCATTGCCCGCCTCACCAAACTTCAGCCCAAGCGTCCCCGATTGGAACAGGCAGCCATTTCTCTCTACATCGGCTACTCCTATTTTGAACTGGGACAACCCCAAAACGCCCTGAGGGCATTTCAGGAGGGCATCACAATCCTCAATTCATCAAGGCAAAACCTACCCCCAGCCGAGAAGAACGCCTTCTACGGACTACTCGCAAATTTGGGCTTTAACAGCGGCTATCTTTTCCAGTTCTACTCAATGCCGGAAAGCGCTCTTACCTATTACCAGTTGAGCCGCCAGGCGCTTGACTCTCTCTTCGAACCGCCAGGTGAACTTGCCGCCTGGCTCTTCAATAACTTAGGTGCTGCTGCAGAAAAGACCGCTGATACGATAACCGCCCGAGAGGCTTATCTGGCCGCACTCACCTACATTGACACGACTACGCAAACAACGATGGCAGCAAGGTTGCGCAAAAATATCTCCCGGCTGTCAAATAAGCCTAAATAACCTTCAGCGGGTCAACATCCACCTTGATTTTAACACCCTTTCTTTTCAGAAGGCTTCGGGAAATCACCCTTCCCGGCATCACCTCCCGCGGCAGTTTTAATATAATCCTCAGGGGCATCGGATTAAAAACCTCCGCCCCCGGGATTTTTTCTAAATCACGCATCAGTGCCAGAGCCTCAGACCTTGCCTTTTTCTCGTCCTTTCCCTTCACCGTGAGCGCAACTAAACGCCGGTACGGTGGAAACCCCGCCTCCTGGCGTATCCTCAACTCCTCTTTGATAAAACCCCTCAGGTCGCCGGCAAGGGCAAGGTTAATCACCGGGTCAAAAGGCCGGTAGGTCTGAATCACCAACCGCGCCTGTGCGCGCTCCGCCCGTTGTAGAAGTTCAACAAGCAGTGTAAAAGCCCTTTCCCGGCTGCGAAAATCGGGCAGGGCAAGCTCAGTATCAAAATTGACAAGCGCAATCAAGCCCAAATCCCTTTCCGCCTCACACGAAAGCATCCTTCTTGTCCCCACTAAAACCTGGGCGTGGTTATCATCCTTGCTGAAAATCCGCGCCTTGATACCAAGTTTCTCCAAACTACGCACAACCATTTCCACCCCAGGGGCCCGGAAGAGGAATTGTGTCCCTTGACACCGAGGGCAAAAGTCAGGCGCCCCTGAGGTATAACCGCAGAGCTTGCAGACCACGGCCGTCCCGGTAACCAAAACCGGCACCAGACAATTGGGGCATTTAAGCACCTGACCACAATCCTCGCAGACAACAAATCTCGCCAAACCCAACCGATTGATATAGAGAAGCGCTGACTTCTTTCTCTCGAGGGCAAGATTTAATTCGCGCAAGAGCCTCGGTGAAACAACCTCCTTCTGGTGCCGGCGCATATCGACAACGAAAACATTTTCTCTGAACCGAGGGAGCCGCAAACGGTCAACTATCTTAAAACGCCGGTGTCTGACATTCCACCAGGTCTCAAGAGTTGGTGTGGGGTCAAGGATTAAAACCGGACAGGAGGCAAACCTCGCTCGAATAATTGCCACATCCCGTGCATGGTATTTAGGCTGACGTTCTTCCTTAAACCCCTGGGAATGTTCGCTGATAATCACTATTCCCGCGAGATTTTTAACCGGTGCCCAGACCGCTCGCCGGACGCCGACGACCACTTTATGGTCCGCTGCAAGCAGAGAAAACCAGTTAGCACGTAATTGTCTTTGGGTCAGGTGATGGTGATACTCAATCACCGCATTAACAAAACTGTTCTGAAGAAACGGCAGCCATTCAGCAAAATATGGCTCGGGCATTAAAAACAAGACCGAACCACAACCAAGCGCCTCCGCAATGAATTTCTGCACCCTTGCCCTGAAATCATCAACCCGAGTAGCAACGGTAACAGAAAATTCTTGCTTGACCGATTTCCCAATTCCGGATGAGCAATGCTCTTCTGAAAAAAAGGAAGGAGTAATATTAGGCACGACCAGACCCAACACCTCCCCCACAGGGCACAGATAGTAATCTGCCACCCAACGCACGAGGGAAAGCAGTTCTGGGGATACGACCTGCTTTTTTAGAACTTTCAGAACCGGTTGGATATCCTTATCAGGGCAAAGTGGAACCTCGGTAATCCTCAATACCACACCTAAAACCGGTTTCTTGCATAAAGGAACGAGGAGTAAATCACCAGGTTCTAATGTGGAAACCTGGGTTGGGTCAAATGTATAGGTGAGTGCATCAAGCGGGGCTCGGGGAAGGGCAACTTCGCAGTACATTAGAAGCGGAGTTTGAAGCGGTAGCGGAAGGAATACCTACCCTCGTAAGAACGCTCGGCAAGAAGTTCGGAGCGCTGATCGAGATTGTATTCAATTCTAAAAGCCGGTTGCAGTTCTCCCGTGAAGTTCTGGGTATAAGAAACATAAAGATTCCGCCCAACATATTTGCCGACCGTGACCCTGGTCTCGTCACCGGTAAGCCCAGTTTGAATTTCAAGGTAATCAAGACCGATGAAATCCCGCACCCGTTTAGAAGCCTGTGTCTGAAAGTAACCGAGGAGCCGTTCAGATAGCAGCCGCGAAATCAACTCCTTCTCTTCTAACGCCGA
Source organism: candidate division WOR-3 bacterium (assembly GCA_039801245.1). Lineage (NCBI taxonomy): Bacteria > Pseudomonadati > Caldifarciminota > Caldifarciminota bacterium. The sequence continues at coordinate 26,817 of JBDRUF010000010.1, read as the reverse complement.
GAGTTCATCCATTGTCACATTTAGGCTAAGGTAGGTAATAATCTGGGTTTCGTCCCAGAGAGGTGGTTCGGAGGAGAAACTAAAGGAAGGGGAAGAGAGCCTACCTGTTAGGCTTAAAACAATCTTCTCGGGAGCATTCTCCCTTTTCCCGGGTACGGGACATTCGGCGGTTATATTAAGTTGGGGGTCAAATTGGCTTGAATTCTCAAATAGGAGTCTGCCTTCGGTTATGCGAAGGATATGGTCAAGGTAATAGACACTACCCTGTTTTACAACCATCTCTCCCGAATACAGCGCTTCCTCCCCAACTCTCCTCACAATTAGGTCTGCTGCCAGTTCAATGTCCGCATCTCGATTACGTAACCAAACCCCCCGCTCTGCCTTGACAGTTATATCATAATCTACACCCCCTGAATCACTGGCCACTTTATAAGGCTGCCCACCAAATCCGATGGTGGCTAAACCTTCGGTAATAACTGCACCTCCAGAGATAAATGCCTTTTCCCCCTCCCGCCAAGATACACTAACTTCACCATCACCAATTGCATAAACACCAGTTATGGGCGCAGCGGAGGCGCCGGTGAAAGAAATTGTATAACGGAGGGAATCGCAGCGCCCGGATGGATTTAATTGAAGAAAACCCTCTGCCGTCAATATCCCTTTTGTGGTCGTCCCACTCAGTTTTTCCAAGATGATACGGTTGTCCTTTAATGTGAGTTCTGCTTGAAAACGGTCTACTTTCCCGTCGACTGAAGGAACAGTGAGAAATCCGTCCTGAACCCGGATTCTACCTGTGACGCTCAAATCTTGGGGCCGCCAGAATACCTGTGCGATTCCGTAAAGTTTACCTTCCTGTATCTCCACATAAGGTCTTGTTACAACAAAAGGCCAGGTGCCAGGGTCTGCAAGGTGAAGGTCGAAATCCATCCTGGTAAAATGAAACCCATCCTTCACCTCATATTGGAAAATGCCGCTGATAATACTGGTATCTCGCTCGTGAACAAATCTCAGTGAGTTCAAAAATAACAAGCCTTTGGTCAGAAGCAAGCTACCATCAATGTACTTAAAGGTAATATTAGCTGCCGGCAGCTCAATATCAGCACCGCTCCAAGAAAAGAAAAAGGTGTCCTGCCCCGAGAGGTCAAAGTTTAAATTTCCTGATAAATCGGCGTTCAATCCTAAAAGCTCCTTAATCTTGCGAAGGTTAAGATTTCGAGCGCGAATGCCTAGTTGCGGCATTGTGCCTATCCGGCCACTGGCATTGCACTCCATTTCTCCATCTGCAATATTTATCTTCAACCCGCTGATCAATAGCGAATCCCTTCCTACCTTGACCCAGCAGGAATCATAGAGTTCCAGCGTCTCCTCGTTAATAGTAAACTCAAACGTGCGTAATACTGCAAGAATATTAGATTTCTCGAAAGAGACGTCGCCTGTAGCCAAAAGCCGTTGCCTATCTTTCTCTACTTGGAAATCAAACTCAGGTCCGGTCCAGACAAACTGCGCCCAGTTCCACTCATACCCCAATATCCTCACACCCTCACCACCGACTGCTATCCGCCCATAAATCGTGTTCTCGAGAGGCTTCTTTAAAAACCCGCTCCCTGTTAAGTCCGCCTGGATGAGACCACGCGTCACTTCCATCCCGCCAACTCCTAACCCATCAAAGTGCACTAACCCAGTAAATTTCCAGCTATCACCTAACAATACCACCTGCAGCGCGCCATCGGCCCTACCAGTGAGTGGTAGAGACAAAAACTTGCCCGCAACCCCCAGATCGAAATTTCCCATTTCAGTGGCAGCAACAACAAAGCCTTTTCTTGCCACACCTGCAAATCGAAACTTTCCTGCGGAGCCGGAAAGCACCAACTCCCGCAACTCGGTCTGTTGCCCATGATACTTCACTGTAGCATATAGGGTATCAACCCCTAATTCCTTAGCACTACCCCGTAATAGTAGATTAATTGAATCTCCCTTGATTTTTGCATCCTCTTTCTTTAGTAAATGGGCAATGGTACCTAGTTTGCCATCAGCGGAAATAGTCGCTGAAAGCAAAAATTTCGGGAGGCCAGACTTAAATTTGTTAACGGGCACATTATCAAGAGTAATGTGGGCGTTGAAAAGAAAATTAGCCAAGTTGAATTCGGCGTCAAGCGCAAAACCGCCCAGTGTTTCATTTGCCCCACCCAATCGCAGGATTAGGGTTGAATCGGCTATGGCAAAACTACCCGAGAAACTGGGGAGGGAGAGTTGTTGGTAGGAAAGACCTCCTATCCAAGAGTTCGCTTGGAACCTTATTTGTTCGCCGATTCTTCCCTTCCCTTGTAACCGCACCCTCCCGGGAATCTTGGTTATTTCTTGAATATTTAAGCTGAGATTGAATGTATCAACCGCAATCGCACCTGAATTTATATCCAAGCTAAACCCAGCCGCCAACTCTGAGGAAACAGTAAGTATCTGTAAATTGCTTACGGTCAATAAACCTTCATCAAGTCTTACCTCTGTGGTTAGGGACTTAATAGAAAGACCTTCGTGTGTCAGCCGACAACCAGCAGAATCAACTTGCAGTTTAAGGAGCGTACCGGAACATGAGAAATTTGATTTCAACCCTATGGAGTCAATCCGTTTTAAACCAGCCAGGGTCACCTTGCCATTTATTATTTCTAACTGCCGCACGCTCAAATTTGGAAATGCGAAGGTTGTTTTGCCTTCTTTAATCACTTCCTTTGTTACCCTTTGGGTAATCCGGATGTCAGGGTCAATAATCTTCACACTTGAGAGGACTATTCGCCGCTGCACCAGTGCGAAGATGTCGTATTTAACCTCCAGTTTTGATATAAATATGGTGTCCATCTGCCGGGTGAGACAGAGTCCCGTTATCCGAGGATGGGTAAAGATGTCTCCTTCAATTGTTTTGTAACTTACTTCCCAGTGTATCGCCTTGCCTAATGCAATGACTGTCCTTCTAAGAACATATCTGCCAATCTCTTGGCGGAATATAAACAACCCCACTAAAAGAAAAAGGAGTAATCCCAGCAAAATCAGTAAAAGCCGCCTCAACAATTTCATACTGTTTTATTAGAAGGCATGAAGTACCCCAATATAAATTTTACCTAAATCCCCTCTCGGTGCCGCCTTTAACCGTTTCCCCCAGTCAAGGCGAATAGGACCAATCGGCGTTTTCACTCTGATTCCTATTCCGGCACCAGCATCAACGCCTCGAAGGATAATATCACTCTCCCGAGCAACTTGGCCAAGGTCAAGAAAACTCACCACACCAACCCAGCGGAAAAAGTACGGGGTTCGAAGCTCAAGATTGGTATTAACCACTATCGGGCCGTATCTTCCGGATTGAGCGGTATCAGGACCAAGGGAACGTTCATTGTATCCCCGAAGGGTGTTGGCACCCCCAAGAAAAAATTCTTCATAATAAGGAATAGTGGTTGACCGGCCGTAAGGCACTACCCTCCCACCGGCAACCCTGATTGCTACAACAAATGCCGGGCCGATTGTTCGATAGACGCGGCAATCGGCTCTTCCCCGCACAAAGTGGTTATCACCCAAAAAAGGTCCACCCGCAATTTCCATTACTGGTAGGATATAAAATCCCTGCCGTGGGTCCAAGAGGTTATCACGGTTGTCGTAAATCAAATTCAGGGCAAGGGAATTTGTAATCCCCCTGCTAGTATCAGCCACGAGACGCAGCCGGTTGAAAATCCCGAGCCGCAGAAGAGGAACGATATCACGACTCATTCCGGTCTCAATTCCATATTCACGCAATCTGGTAGAGTCCAATTTTTCATAGTAAAAAAATGGGTGCGTCTGAAAATCAATTCGCTGATAGAATAAATAAGGAACACGCCAAGTGATATCAAAGTTGAAGCGGTAGGCGCTGAGTGGTTCACGGTAGCTGGTAATTGGTATTGCGAAGCTAGTTGCCGCAAATAGCATTTGCCCCCGATTGAGGAGATTGTTATGTTCCCAGTCAAGAGAGATTAAGACTCGGCTCGGCGGAGTTTCCACCCCGATGCCGATACCAATGCCCTTTTGTTTTTGTTCGACAACGTCAAACCTTATCGTCACGCTATCAGGAAAGGAGTCGTTTTTAATAACATAGTAATGGGCCCGGGAGAAAAGCCGACTGGCGTAAAGGCGACGTTTCGCCATCTCTAAGCGATAACGGGAGAATTTTTCCCGTGGGGCGAGGCCGATAGTCCTTAAAATCGTAGGGGTAGCAACGCTCTTATTTCCCCTGACACGAATCGCCTGGATATAGGAGCACGGACCTTCTTCAATAATATAGCAGACGGTAACAGAGGTGGCGGTAACGGTAACGGTGTCTTGAACTTGAACGAAAGGATACCCATTGTCAAGGTAAAGGTTGCGGAGATTGTGGGCACCAAGAACTACGAGGTCCCGGTTGTAATAATCTTTGACACCGAATGGCAAAAGTGATTTGAGGCGCGACACAGAAAAGAAATAATTGCCTGTAATCACGATATCACTAATCCTACTGCGCATTCCTTCGTTAATATAAAATTTAACTACCGTTTTCCCTTTTATCTTCTCAATCCCCTTTTCAATCTTGACGGCAAAAAACCCGTTGTGGGTGTAAAAGTTCTCAAGTGTACGAACGTCATCTACCAGTTGGGCATTCATTAGGGGCTGACCTGGTTTTGTCTGGATGAGGGAACGCAGGAGGCGTGTCGGAAAAGAGCGGTTGCCGGCAAACTTCACAGCGTCCACCTGACCGGTAATCCCTATTACCAAGAGTAAAGAAATGGTCGTAATCATTGAAAGTGCCGCCGAAAGAGTTTTTCCAGTTCCACAACCCAGAAAACCATAGAACTCAATGCGAGAATGATCAAAAGTTGTGGTAACGGGAGTGAGTGTGTCTGAAAAATCCGCTGAGCAATCGGCAAATAAATCAATCCAAGTTGGAGAATCAAGGTAGTTATGAAGGTGCCTATAAGAGTGCGGTTGGTGAAAAACCCAAAAGTAAATACAGATTCCCTCTGTGAACGCAGGGAGAGGGAATGAAATAATTGCCCCATCGTCAGCACTGTAAAGATAATTGTCTGCCAAGCAGGGTTACCATTGCGCCACGCCCACCAGCCTGGGAAAAAAGACAGGAGTCCCAAAAATACCCCAGACCAGATGATATTAAATGCCATCCCGTGGGCAAAAATACTTTCACCCAATGGTCTTGGGGGTTTGCGCATTACATCCCGTTCCGGTCCTTCAATACCTAATGCTAAACCAGGTAAACCATCTGTCACAAGATTTACCCAAAGAATCTGTAATGGTGTCAGAGCCAAAGGCATACCAAAGAACGGTGCAATCAGCATTACAATAATTTCTCCAGCATTCGAAGCAAAGGTATAGCGGATGAACTTTTTGATGTTATCGTAAATCGTCCTGCCCTCCTTAACCGCCGCTACAATCGTGGCAAAGTTGTCGTCAAGCAAAACCATCTCCGCCGCCTCCTTTGCCACATCCGTACCCGTGATCCCCATTGCTACCCCAATATCCGCCTTTTTCAATGCCGGTGCATCATTCACACCATCACCCGTCATCGCCACCACCTCATTTAAACTCTGAAGCGCCATAACAATCTTCAGTTTGTGCTCTGGTGCCACCCGAGCAAAGACATTAGTCCTCGCTACTATGGGTTTTAACTCCTCCACCGACATTTTTGCCAAATCGGCTCCGGTCACACACGCATTCTCTTCTTCTGAAACTTCAACGCCAATGTCAGAGGCAATATACATCGCGGTAAGGGGATGGTCACCGGTAATCATTACCGGTCTTATTCCTGCCTGCCGGCATTCCCTAACCGCATCCTTCACCTCCGGTCTTGCTGGGTCGATCATTCCTATCATACCGACAAAACACAGTTCCTTTTCCAGCATCTCGGGACAATGTGCTGTTTCAATATCTTTTAAAGGTCTAAAAGCCACCCCCAGTACCCTCATACCATTTTGTGTCAACCTGTTATGCCCCTCGATTATGCGTGCCCGCCACTCTTCATCCAAAGATTGAAATTTTGAATCAATAAGGACCGAAGCTGATAACTCCAAAATTACATCCACCGCCCCTTTGGTAAAAACAAACCTGCCGCCATCTAAACTAAATTCCCTTAGCGTCTCCAACAAGAGGAGCTCATTGCCTCTGGCCTCATCTAAAGATAACCCATTACCCTCCAACCTGTGGATGGTACTCATTCTCTTCCGCTCTGATGAAAAAGGCACCTCAGCAATCCTTGGCAAAAGTTTATGCAAAACCTCCTGAGTCAATCCAAATCTCGCCCCGAGAACAACGAGCGCACCTTCGGTTGGATCACCAATTACCTTGACACCACCATTTCTTTCTTCCATAACAGCATCGTTGCAAAGTACCCCCCCCGCAATCAGAAGCACAAACGCCTGACCCGATGCTCCCTGAAGCAGTCTCACCCTTTCGCCATCGTTAATAGACAGTTCCAAACGGTCACCAGCCACATCCAGCATCGTCACCGTCATCCTGTTTTGAGTTAATGTCCCCGTCTTGTCCGAGCAGATAACTGTAACTGACCCAAGGGTCTCAACCGCATTGAGTCGTCGAATGAGCGCATTGCGGGTAAGCATCCGCCTTGCGCCCAGAGTCTGAGTGATTGTGACCACTGCGGGCAGACCCTCGGGAACAGCCGCCACCGCCATACTCACCGCCACCAAAAACATTGTCTTTAAATCGCCTCCCCTCATCACCCCAATGACAAAAATTACACCTACTATTATCAACACCCCAACTGCCAGCTCTTTACTCAATCGCACGAGCCGCTTCTCCAGGGGTGTCTGCTCCCGTTTGACTGTCTGAAGCATCTCGGCAATCTTCCCCAATTCGGTATTCATTCCGGTTGTGGTGACAATCATTGCACCCCTACCCGCAACTACCGCTGTTCCCATATAGACCATATTTTTGCGCTCTACCAGGGGGATCTCATCCCCATTTTCCATTTTGCATTTTGTATTTTCAATCGCAATGCTCTTATCCACCGGCTCGGACTCTCCGGTCAAAGTCGCCTCAGAAACCCGCAAATTCACCGCCTCTATTAATCTGCCATCAGCCGGAATATGAACGCCCGCCTCTAAGAGAACGATATCACCCGGGACAAGTTCACGAGCGGAAACCTCCATTATGTGTCCGTCACGGCGCACCCGCACCTTTGGGACCGCCAGCCTCTTGAGCGCCTGCATCGTCCTTTCCGCCCTGAAATCCTGCACAAAACCCAATATGGAATTCAAGAGAACAATCGCAAATATCGCAATCGCATCAATAAATTCACGCATGAACAGAGAAATCACACTGGCTACTATGAGTATTATTATCAAAATTGATTTAAACTGGGAAAGAAAGATTGATAAAGGGGTTCTTACCCCTTGTTCTTTCAACTCATTTCTGCCAAAACTGTTTAGCCGGCGCCGAACCTCCTCAGAACTCAAACCCTTATTCAGGTCCGAACCTAACTCCCGAACAACCTCTTGGATGCTCTTAAGATGCCAATCTGCCATACCGTGAATAGTTCATAGTCGCAGTTCAAAAACAAATAACTAAGAACCAGGAACTAAGAACCAATCTTATACTTTACCCTCGTCCTTTTCGCCCGCTTTCTCCTTCAAGACATCGGCAATCATCGCCAGCGCACTCAAGACACCTGACGCCTCATAGGGAATAAACATCTTTGTCGCCTTGCCCTCAGCCATCTTTGCCAGCGCCTCAAGATACTTGATGGTTATCAAATCCTTGGTCGGGTTGCCTTTATGGATTGCAGCGTAAACCCGCTCAATCGCCTGCGCCTCACCCTCAGCAACGGTTAAGAGTTTGTACTTCTCCGCATCCGCCACCCTTTGAATCGCTGCTGCCTGACCTTCTGCCTCCAGTATCCTTGCCTGCTTCTCACCCTCAGCCTTGAGAATCGCTGCCTGCCTGACACCCTCTGCCTCCAAAACGATTGCCCGGCGGTCACGCTCAGCCTTCATCTGCCGGTGCATCGCCTCAGTCACATCACCTGGCGGCTCAATCCGCTGCAACTCCACCCTGGTTACCTTTGCCCCCCACTTATCGGTTGCCTCGTCCAAAACATCCCGCAACTTGGCATTAATCCTCTCCCTTGATGTCAGCGACTCATCTAAGGTTAAATCGCCAATCACATTGCGTAGATTGGTCTGTGCCAGTTTGATTGTTGCGAGACGGAAATTTGCTACATTATACAAAACCTTCACCGGGTCGGTAACCTCATAATAGACAATCGCATCAACGGTCACGGTCGCATTGTCCTTGGTGATGACCTCCTGCGGCGGCACATCCACAACCTGCTCCCGCATATCCACCTTGATCAGCCGCTCTAAAAACGGAATGATGAAGTTCAAACCTGGCTGAACCAGGCGCTGATACTTCCCCAACCGCTCAACCGCGCCCCTTTGATAGGGACGGACAATCTTCAGACCCAAAACCGCCCAGATAAAAAGGAAAAATACAATGACGATAATTAAAACGGTCATTTTTCGCTCCTTTCCTCAACTGGCTCAACTATCAAACGGGTTCCTTCAACCCTTAAAACCCGTACCTTTACTCCGGCATCAACTGCCACATTTGACTCTGCCAGCCACTCCTCACCGGTAACCTTTACCCTTCCCAACTCCGGCGGCTTGATATCCTTGACCACCACACCAATCGCACCTGACAATCGCAACGCCCCAACCGGCTCGGGCTCGGGCTTTGTTATCCTTCTCCCAATCCACTGCGCCAGAAAAATCCCCAGCCCGGACAAGAGCAGAAATACCGCATAATGAAAATAGGGGTTATGAATAAAGATTGACAAAACACCGGTGATAACCGCGGCAAGACCGAACCAGATAATGACCAGACCGGGAACAACCATCTCCAGCGCCGCCAACACCAGACCCAAAATAATCCAGACAATCGGCTTTAAAACAGGCATAATAGCCTCCTTCTACTCTGGATTAACGCCAGCCACATCAACTCATTCTGCCTCAATAAATATAATATGCCCGCTTCTCAGTAAAAGTCAAGCGGATGGCAACAAACAAACCCTGAAATCCCCGACAAGACTTCTTGACAAATTAGATTTCTATGTTATAATTACTATAGAGATAACAAGGAGGAATAAATGAAGAAGTGCCGGTGCTCGTTATTAATTTTGAGCGCGATTTGCCTTCTTTTCCCAGCGCTTGTTTTCAGCCAGTGGCTGGAAACAACAATCTATCTGCCGGACACGATGGTTGGTGTCGACGAACCGCAGCACATTATCTATAATCCTGCAAACAACGCCATCTATGTCGGCAGCGAGGAGAGTGACTGCGTTCTTGTCATTGATGGCACAACCGACGAAAAGACAGCAAAGATACCTTTAGACGGTGGTGCTTGGGCGATGGGTTACAATTCCCAGAACAACAAAATATACTGTTGCAATGATAGAGAGGGTGTTTATGTAATTGATGGTGCCACCAATAAAGTTATCGCAACAGTTACGGTCGGCACCTATCCGATTGCCTTCTGTCACAATGAGCGGGATAATAAGGTTTACTGTGCAAATAACCGCAGTGATAATGTGACCGTAATTGATGGCGAGACTAACGAGGTGCTTGCAACTGTTTCCACTGGCGCTCGTCCTGTCGCACTCTGCTACAACCCCCAGAACGACAAAGTCTACTGTGTCAACTTCTTTAGCCACAATGTGACGGTCATTGATGGCGCAACCAACGAAGTGTTAGCAACAGTTGCAGTTGGCGATTATCCTTCTGCCCTGTGTTATAACTCAATGACTAACCGTGTCTATTGCGCAAATGAATACAGCAATAATGTCACTGTTATTGACGGGACTACTGATGAGGTGCTGGCAACGGTTCCCGTAGGGGAAGGACCTTGGGCGCTATGCTATAACCCACAGGGTAACAAGGTCTATTGCGCCAATTCTATGAGCGACGATGTGAGCATAATTGATGGTGCCACCAACGAGCTCTTGACATCTGTGAAGGTCGACGCTGTACCGCAGAAATTATGTTACAATTCTCTTAATAATAGAGTTTACTGCGCAAATGTAGGGCATGAAACTGTTACCATGATTGATGGAGTTACCAACGAAGTGCTGGGAAATGTGGAGGTTGGGGAAGCACCATGGTCTCTCTGTTACAATCCTCAGAACAACAAGATTTACTCAGTTAATTATGAATCTGAGGACATCAGCGTGATTGGTGGCGAAACCAATGAGGTGCTGACAACGATTCCAGTTGCTGCGTTCATACCGGTTGCCTTAGGTTATAATTCTGAGAACAATAAACTCTATGTAGCCACCGGCCGTCCGCACTACAAACTCTGCATAATTGACGGCGAAACCCACCAGTTTTTGACCACCCTGAGAGTGGGAACATTTCCCGAAGCGCTCTGCTACAATCCCCAGGAGAATAAGATTTATTGTGCCAACGGCGGCGGTTACAGCGTTACAATAATTAATGGCGCTACCAACGAGGTGATAACGACAGTGAAACTTGAACCCTACTGGATTTATGCGCTCTGTTACAATTCACAGAGCAATAAGGTGTATGGCGCTTCCGCAGGTAGAGTGTTCGTGATTGATGGAGCGACAAACGAGGTTCTGGCAACCTTAACAGTTGGAAATGGCGACCCCACCCTCTGCTACAACCCGCAGACCAACCGGGTCTACTGTGCCAATAGGGAAAGCGATGATGTCACAGTGATTGATGGCGAGACAAATGAAATTCTTATTACGGTCAGCGTTGGTGATAACCCGCGCGCCCTATGTTATAACAGTCAGGACAACCGTATCTACTGCGCCAACAACTGGAGCAACGATATTACTATCATTGACGGCTTGACCAATGAGGTGTTGACAACCATAGCGGTGGATAGTGGTCCTGCAGCATTATGCTATAACCCCCAAAATAACAAGGTCTACTGTACCAATTCGGTGAGCAATAATGTCAGCGTAATTGACGGCAGCTCTTCTAATATCATAACAACGATTGCGGTCGGCGATGGTCCATCTTCTCTGCTTTACAACCCATTCAACAATAAGGTATATTGTGCCAACTCATTCAGCAACAACCTGACAATAATTGACGGCAGTTCCAACCAGATTGTTACAACTATCGGTGTCGGCAACAGGCCCAAAGCGATGGTCTGGAATCCGGCGCAAAACCGGGTCTATGTAGCGAACCATTACGGTCATAGCATTTCGGTGATTCGGGATGAAATGCCCGGGGTTGCAGAAGAACGCTCTCCGCGCCCCGTTGACCGACCATCGTTAAGAGTCTATCCCAACCCGGCAAAATCGGCTGTTGCTGTCAGCCTGCCGCAAAACGCTGGTCTCATAAGAATCTTTGACCCTTCAGGAAAGTTGATAAGGATAATCGCCCCACCTTTTGATGAAAAGGAACTGACCTTACCTCTCAAAGATATGAGCCCCGGTGTCTATTTCCTTGAGAGTGGCAATCAGGTCAGAAAGTTCCAAGTAGTGAAATGATTTAAACAAAAGTTAGAGAACATTTAATAGTTACTGGTTTGCAGTTTAATAATTTAGATGCATATTTCATTAAAGTCCTTATTTTTCATTGCCTTGCGATAATAATTTCAGCCGCCAATCTAAAATGGAATAAAATAAAGGATATGACAGGGGGAGTGACCCCGGGGGTAGATTTCAGGGGGAAAATTCTAATTCAACCCTTGAGCGGAAACTGAGAAATTTTCGTATAAACAGGACCGGTGGGCTTTAGTTCACTTTTGAATAAAATCAGTTCTTTAACAAGCCAGTTTGAACTGGCAAACGAAACCCCTTGAATAAATCCAATACTGTCCGGCTCTCTTAATCTGCCCAGGGTCAGATGCGGGCTGAAGGGTCTCTTTTCGGGCACATAGCCAATCCTTTTGAGCGCCTCTGCAACCGCGGATTGCAACCTTTTGAGTTCATCCTCACCCTTTTCCAAACCCGCCCACAAAACCCTTGCCTTATTGGTACTGGGAAAACCGCCCAGACCCTTCAAGCGGCAATCAAATGGTCCGAACCCTTGCGCAACCGCGCCCAGTTCAATCTTTGCCCTTTGGATAAAATCCAAACTCACCTCACCCAAAAAAACAAGGGTGAGATGCATCTGCTCGGGTTTTACCCATTTCACATTCAGTTGGGTCCTAACCTTGAGTTCTCCAATCAGCCGGGCAAGTTCAGACTTCACCTGTTCCGATGTGTCCACCGCAACAAAGGAACGAACCTTCTCGCTCATAACCCCTTTGTCAAAACCCGGCGCAGAAGGTCAAGCGCACCATATCCAGAACGCTCTTTAATTATCCTTCTCGTCCCGGAAAATATCCTCCGCTCTATCTTCACCCTGTTTTTAAATGCAACCCCGATATAAACCAGACCGACCGGCTTCTCCTTTGTCCCGCCTCCAGGACCCGCTATCCCGGAAACCGCAATACCCGCATCAGCACCGATAACCCGGCACACACCAAGAGCCATCTCCCTCACGCATTGGGCACTAACCGCGCCAAAATTCTCAAGCGTCCTTTCCCGCACACCTAAAACCTTCATCTTAATCCTGTTTGAATAGGCAACAACACCGCCAAGATAATATTCAGAACTGCCCGGAACATTGGTCAAGAGGTCGCCAACAAGCCCGCCGGTGCAGGATTCGGCAGTGGCAAGGGTTAGCCCCTTTTCCTTTAAAATCCCACCCACAACCTCAGCCAGGCTCTTCTCCTCCCGGGCGTAAACCCGCTCCTTGAGAAAACCCGCCACATCATCGGCACAAGCATTAACCATTTCTTCATCCCTGCCAGAAAAAAGCAAGTCAACCCCCAAAACCGAGGGATAAAAACCGACAGAAACCAAAGGATATTTCTTAACCGTTCTTATTACCTTTGGTGCAACCCTTGATTCAATCACACCAAATGTCTTCAGGATTGAATGGTAAACCTTTTCTGGGGCAAACCTTGCCTTGAGGTGCTCAAGGACCCCTCTGTCAAGCAAAACCTCAAGTTCCTGCGGCACTCCGGGCAAAAGCACAACTGTGCCTCCCTGATGCTCCAGTACCATCCCTGGCACCATCCCTAAGGGATTTTCAAAGACAGCCGCACCCTCAGGGACAAGAGCCTGCCTTTTTGCCATCTCTGGCATCCGCAGACCTCTCTTTTCAAAAAAGGCGCTGATTCTCTTGAGTGTGGGCTCATGCATTAAAACCTTGCGCTCAAGGAGTTCGCACACAGCATCCAGGGTTTTGTCATCAGGGGTCGGTCCGAAACCGCCGGCAACAAAAATCAGCCGGGAAAGGACCAATGCCCCGGCAAGCGCCCGCTTGATCGCCTCCTTGTCATCACCGACCCGGATAACCCGGCTGACACTTATCCCGATTTTTTCCAGCCGCTGCGCAATCAGGGCAGAATTGGTATCAACCACCCTGCCCAAAAGAACCTCATCACCAACAATGATAATCTCGCATCTCATATTCAACCCCTTAACCAGGGAATTAACAAAACCAAAACCCTTAAAACCACATTGGCACAAACACCGGCAAGGACATCATCCAGCATCACCCCCCAGCCCCCTTTTACCCTCTGAATCTGGTTGATAAAGGGCAGTTTCAAAACATCAAAACCGCGCCAGAGGAAAAACCCGAGGACAAGACCCCAGATTGATACTGGCAGATAAAAGAAGGTGATAAGTGTGCCGCAAATCTCATCAATCGTCACCCTTTTCGGGTCCTTTCCCCATACCTTTTCCAAATCATCGGCAAGCCAGACCCCGAGGAAAAAAACCATAACGATAATAAGTGCCGAGAGCAAAGGCAGCCGGCAGAGAAAAAAGGCGGGAATTAAGGTAAAAAAACTTGTTACCGTTGCCGGTGCTATAGGAAAATAACCGGTGAAAAGACCCGAACCCAATGCCGCCTGAAACCAGAATTTGAGTTTGGGGTTCATAGTTTTTAGTTTGTGGTTTTTGGTTTGGTGGTTATAGAACTGATAACTAAAAACCAAAAACTAATAACCAAGAACTATTTAACGCCGGCGCTTGGTCGGAAAACGGCTCTCCAGTTCCACAACCAGATTGGCAACAATAAAGATTGAGGAGTAGGTGCCGATGACGATGCCAATGGTCAGAACAAAGGCGAAATCCCTTATCTCTGCCGAAGCCAGAATCAAAAGGGCAATGGTAACAAAAAGGGTGGTAAGCGCGGTTATGGTTGTGCGGTTCAGGGTCTGATTTATTGCCCGGTTGCAGAGTTCGGCAAAGCCTCCCTTACGCACCTTTTTCGTATCCTCGCGGATGCGGTCAGAAACAACAATTGAGTCATTAACCGAATAACCAATCACGGTCAAAATTGCCGCAATCAGGGTAATGGTGATTTCCTTGTTGAAAAGCGAGCAGCAACCCAGAGTAATGAGCGTGTCATGAACCAGCGCCAGGACCGCGCCGGTGCCAAACCTGAAGTCAAACCGGAAACTGACATAGATAAGAATGCCGATAATTCCGAGAAGGACCGCCCAGATAACCTTGCTCTGCAACTCCTTGGAGATGCGCGGACCAACCGCCTCATCCCGCAGGATTTCAAAGGGGTTATCAGGAAAAGATGCGGCAAACTGCTGCCTCAATTTAACCGAGAAGCTGGACTCATCACCCGACTTCTCCGAGGGTTTCACCCGGATGAGAAAATCACCGGTCTCGGTCTCTTGGATTGAGGCGCCGCCTTCGCCCATTGCTGTCAGCGCCTGCCTCACCGCATCAATCTTCACCGGGCGAGAAAAGTGAACCTGAACAAGACTTCCACCGGTAAAATCAATCCCGTAACGGAAACCTTTGATAACAATCAAAAGCACACTTGCCAGAACCAGGACCGCTGAGAGAACAAAGAAAAACCTGCGCCTTTGCACAAAAGGTATGTTGGTATCGCCAATAATCCTCATATTATATCCTTAAGGTTTTGACCTCAAAACGGGCAAGGAACCAGTCAAAGATGAACCTCGTCAGAAATACCGCGGTAAGCACATTGATGACCAGACCAACCGCCAAGGTAATGGCAAAACCGCGCACCGGTCCTGTGCCGATGAAATAAAGGGCAATCGCGGTGATGATGGTCGTGGCATTCGCATCAATGATGGTCACCAGCGCCCGCTCGTATCCAGTATCAACCGCTGCCATCGGCGTCTTGCCCGCACGCAACTCCTCGCGGATACGCTCGAAAACCAAGACATTGGCATCAACCGCCATCCCGATGGTCAAAGCGATGCCGGCAAGACCCGGCAAAGTAAGTGTTGCCCTTAAAGCCGCCAGCACCGCAAGTAATAGAAACATATTTAAGAAAAGGGCGATATCCGCAAGAACACCACCAACACCATAATAAATTAGCATAAAAACAATCACCACAACCGCACCAACAAGACTGGCCAAAAGCCCTCGCCTAATTGCATCCGCACCTAAAGATGCACCGATTGAGCGCTCTTCAACCACCTGCACCGGCGCGGGCAGGGCACCGGAATTAAGGACAATGGACAAATCCCGCGCCTTGTCTCCCCTGCGGTCATTCATCGTAATCTGACCTCTACCATTGGGAATCCGCTCCTGAATCCTCGGTGCAGAACGGACAACCCCGTCAAGGACAATCGCCAGCCTCCTGCCCACATTCCTGCCGGTAACCGAGGCAAACTTTGCTGCCCCTTCCCGATCAAGTTCAAAATTCACCACCCAGGTGTTTGCCCGCTCAAGGTCTGTGCCTTGATAAATTGCCGGCTCTGCCCTACGCAACCTTGTTCCCACCAATTCCGGCTCGCTCTTTAACAGATAAACCCGCACAACCTTGGCATACTCTTCAGATTCAACTGGACCAAACCTGAACTCATAACCCTGTGGCCAGAACTCCTTTCCCTTTTCTAAGAGGCTGGAAAAAACCGCTGTGTCGGCAGCAGAAATCATCAAATCCAGTTCATCACCCTCACCGCGCAGATAACTCAAAAGAGAACCCGGCGCCGCCTCCCTACCCGCGCTATCAATTCCCGGTGTGGTTGCCGATTCTGCGATTGTTTTAACCACACCTAACGCCTGCAAACGCTCATCGATTGTCTTCAGGGCATCATAAACCTTTGCCTTCTCCTCAACCAACTGGAAGGTGAGATGCGCTGGCTGCTTGATGATGTTCAATGCCCGCTCCCGGTCAACGCCGGGTAACTGGACTAAAATCCTGCCCTTATCGGTCTTCTGAATTGTCGGCTCAAAAACGCCGAACTGGTCAATTCTGTTCCTGATAACTTCAAGCGCCAGCTCTGGCGCCCTTTTTGCCTCCTCTTCAGTCAACTGACTTCTATCCACATCCAGAACCACATGCATCCCACCGACCAAATCCAGCCCAAGATGGAGAATCCTCTTTTCATAAAGTGCAGCTTTATGACGGTTGAACTCGCTAATCTCGGTCAAAACCCGCTGGCTGTCCGCTGCGGTTGGTGCCTGTGCCAGCCGCTCCTTCAATGACCGCTCCTGTCTGGGTAAAAGCACATAGAGCTGAAAACTGGGATAAAGTACTACCCCGGCAATAACAAAAACAATCAGCCAGATGGCGATCTTGATTTTTGCGCCTCTCAAGTCCGCACCTCCTGGATAAGCCTTTTCATTTCTGCCACTGCCTCCTTCAAACCGACAAAAACCGCCCGGGCAACAATCGCAAACCCGATGGAAAAGCCCTCAGCGATATTGTTCTCCAAAATCGGCACGACATTTAAATAATCAAGTCCATGCCCCACATGAACGCTTAACCCTAACTCTCTCGCCGCCTCCGCACCTTTTTGCAAACGCTGAAGATGAAACTGCCTCCGCTTCGGCTCCTTACTGTAGCGGTCGGTATTTAACTCCACCACCTGCGCGCCCATCTCTCTTGCTGCCTTAATCTGAGCCGGATCGGGCTCAATAAATATACAAACCCTGATTCCTGCCTTTCGTAAATCCGCTACCACGCGCGCTAACCGTCGCCGCTCTTTGAGCACATCAAGCCCTTGGGTTGTTGTCACCTCAGTAATCACCTCGGGCACCAGCGTTACCTGGTCTGGTTTCACCAGCCGAGCAAAACGAACCAGTTCTGGCTTTGCCGCCATCTCCACAGTCAGTTCCGTCTTGATTGTTGTGCGCAGGAGTTTTACATCTCGCCTGTTGATGTGCCGCTGGTCCTGACGGAGATGCACGGTAATGCCATCTGCACCGCCCAACTCAACCAGAGCCGCTGCCTGCACCGGGTCAGGAAAACTCTCCTGTCGCGCCTGCCTGAGCGTGGCGATATGGTCAATATTAACCGAAAGTGTTCGCATTATTGCCGATTTTATAGAAGAAACTGCTAACTGTCAATTTATCTCTTTGGGTCCAAAGTAAACCTCAATCAATCCTCCGCTCAGTCCTTAACCAATTATACTTTAATCGTTTTCCAAATAAAAATTGCCAATAGCCTGCGAGTAAAGCCAGATTTGTCCAAATGAAGTATTGGGGGAAAAGAAATTTCCGCCAAAATCCCCGCATCCAGAGAAGTAAGGGCGTGGTACTGTATATAATAAGTTGAAGAACAAACATCCACAAAAAGAAGGGCGTGCGAGCATTTATACCGCTGGCAGCAAACATCGACAAAAGAAAAAACGGACCAAGCCAGCGTAGATACTTGTGAGAAAAAAAGACAAAAGCAACGAGTCCGTACTTGGGTAAAAGAATGTCACTGTAGCGAAAGAACTGCTGTGCGTTCCCGCGACTTATCCTCATCTTTCTTTTGAACTCGATTTCAGGCGGTTCAATCTTCGTCCAAGAGATTGAATTGGGTTCATAAACAGACCTATAACCACGGCGGAATGCAAATATCCCGAGAACATAATCGTCATTTATAGTATCAGGAGGTAGGGGGTAAAACGCGGACCTCCGCATAAACATCGCCCAACCGTAAACCCCAACAGCCACTCCTAACTTACCTTCCATCTCCTTGATTTTATTCTCATATTTATCCCATAACCCCTCTGGAGCTACTCCCTCTTTATTTACCCGTTTGTAAGCTGGGAGAACGAGTCCCACTTTGGGGTCATAAAAATGCTTCACCCCTGCCATCAATGTATTTGGCTCGAGGAGTACATCAGCATCGGTAAAAAGGATGACATCACCGCTTGCCTCCTTTGCGAGAAGGTTAATTACCGCACTCTTGCCGATGCGCTCCGATACAGTGATCAAGTGAATACGAGAATCATTTTCTGCAAAACGCAACACGATCTCGTTAGTGCGGTCAGTAACCGCATCTGTCCCAACAAGAATTTCCATCTTTTCTTTAGGATATTCAAGGCTCAAACAATTATGCAGTTTGGCTTCTATCGTTAACTCTTCATTCCAAGCAGCAATGGCTACCGTTACCTTGGGCAATTGATACCCCTCCCCTTGTGGCGTCTTCGAGCGATAAATTTTTACCAAGAGCCAGAGAATAAGAGGGAAACCAAACCAGTGATAAGTCAATAATCCAAGCGGTAGCCAAAAAAATACGATGGCAATGATATTAAACATTGTCTCCACGTTTAGTCTCAAGTAGAATTTTACGATAGACCTCAAGATGCTTTGCCGCCGACTCTCGCCAGCTAAACCCTTGGGCGCGCTTCAACCCCCGCTCCCGCAACTGTTGCCATAATGACTCATTCCCCAGTACCATTCGTAAAGCATGTTCAATCTCGTTAGAGGTAGCTTCTTTAAGAATAAAACCCGCATCACCGGCGACCTCCGGAAGAGAGGAAGAACCGGAAAGAATCACCGGCACCCCTGAAGCCATCCCTTCCAAAACCGGCAGACCAAACCCTTCATATAAGGAAGGAAAAACCACCACCCGTGCCAAAGAGTAGAGTCCTGGAAGTAACTCTTGCGGGACAAACCCTAAAAATCTCACATCTTTTTCCAGCCCCAATTTCCGAACAAACCCTTTAATTTTATTCGCACCTCTCCCATCCCTCCCGGCAAGGATAAGTGCATCCGCCAGCCCCTTCTTAATGACATTGACACCCGCCTCAATCAAAGGAATGAGATTCTTCTTCACCTCAATAACACCCACATAAAGGATGAAGCGGCTGGGCAAGTTCAGCTTCAACCGCACCTGTTGGAGATAGGATTCAGGGTGTCTTTTAAGAAAATCATCCCCAACCCCGTTATAAATGACTGTAATTTTCTCCGGATGAACCCTTAAAATCTCAATTAAATCCCTTTTTGCCGAGTTACTGCCGGTAATGATTGCCTTTGCTGTTCGCAAGGCTAATTGGACCTGCAGTTTCATATAGCGCCGGTAAATAGGACCGTATGCCTTAGGGAGGCGCAGAAACGAAAGGTCGTGAATTGTTACCACCGTTTTGCATTTTGCCCAAAGCGGCTTGACGAAATTTGTCCCGTGAAAAAGCGCTACCTCATTTCGCTCAAGATACTTCGGCACATAAAGGTTCAACCAGAATGGCGAATAAAATTTTGCCAAGGGTGTGCCATCACCGACAAACCTACCCATCACCTGTTGCCTGCAGCCATCGGGTACCGTATCCGGTCTTAGGGGGCGGTCAAGGAGCAAATCAAATCTGAACTCAGGGGCCAATTTGGGTAGATAACGCGCCAGTTGCAAAACATAGTTCCCGATGCCACTCATCCGCCTGACCGCCCGCCGCGCATCAAGCGCAATAATTGGTTTAGTCATAAACCACTTCCCGGAATATTTTCACCAACTCCTCAGCCGCCTTGCGAAAACTGAATTTATTGACATTCTCAAAACCCTGCCGGACCATTTCCTTTAGCCGTTCTTCGTTTCTAAGCAACCCCCTTAACCTTTTGGCAAGGTCCTCGTGATCACCACTGCGAAAGTACTCCGCCGCCTCACCCCCGACCTCGGGCAGGCTTGACGAGTCGCTGGAAAGGACCGGACACCCACAAGCCATCGCCTCCAACACCGGCAGGCCAAACCCCTCATACCGTGAAGGGTAAACCGCCAGGAGCGCCGCACTGTAAAGCGCTCTCAGGTCCTCGTCGGCAACCTTTCCGAGATAACGCACCCTTCCCTCTTTCTCGAGCCTCGCCATCTCCTGAAAGACCCCCTTTGACCTCCAGCCCCTGGAGCCCACTAAAACCAATAACGGCGCCTCAGGAACCAGCCTGAGCGCCTTGAATAGGGTGGGATGGTCTTTTCTGGGCTCAATCGTGCTGACAAAAATGAGATAGTCGCCATCAAGGTGAAACCTCTCCCTCACAATTGCCCGTGCCGTTTCCTTGGGCAGCGGCTTAAAACCAAAGGCAGCCGCCTCCTTCACCACTCTAATCTTTTTGCCGTTAAGTCTTAAAAACCTCTCTCCCATCTTTGCCGTAAACCCCGACACACACACAACAACATCTGCCGCATTGGCAACCGGCTTCAAAAGCAGCCGCATCCGCAAAAGCGCCCGCAACTGCATACTTTCCGGTGCAATATATGGGACCAGGTCGTGAAGGGTCAAAACCCGGCGGCAAGGATGTTTGAGTCGGAGTGGCAGATTGGTCGGCTGCGCCCAGAAAACATCAATTTTATCCTCTTTCAGCAACCCCGGCAGAATAAACTGTGTCCAAAGCGTGGGTCGGCGAGACAACAAATTCGGCACTGTGCGGATGCGATAGTTGCTTCCCGGAAGGCAAAGGTCAATTGGCTTTGGTGAATAGATGATAACCTCATCGGCACTAACCACTTGCACCAGCTCCTGGAGCATACTGAGCAAATACCTGCCCACCCCGGTAAACTCAAAGGCAAAGGAGATGCCGTCAACGCCAATCCGCATAATGATAGCCGCAGGAAATATTCACCTCGCAAAGTATAGAGGCAAATCACCCTCAGTCAAGCCAAGTTACAACTCAACCACATCTCCCCCCGCAAAAATTCCCTTACGCCCTTAAATTACCCAAAACCTGGTTTTGCTCTTTCGGGCTGATATGACGACGAGGACCAAAATCGCCCCGGGGATAGTATCTCGGAAAAAGTGAACTACGGCTAAGTTACGGAAATCCGAAAGATAACTCAATTTTATCCCTCTAATTTTGTATATTTTTATGTATACTTAGCCGCCAAGCGCTCGATAGCGATACTCAACCCTATAAAAACTCCCAGCAAGGCAAAAACGCCGGGCATAAATAAAACACAGTCAGCCAGCCCGTGGATGCAATAGGCAACAAGCGCTGCGCTCAAACCAAGACTTAATCCCCATCCCTCCCACTCCCTTTTCACCTTTAAATACCGAATAAAGGCACCAGCCAACAACCAGATAAAAGCAAAAAGCCCAACAACCCCTAAATCCACAAAAATTTCCAGATAGATATTATGGGAATTGAAGTCCAATCCTCGGGAAAGAGGTAGCGGAAAACCGTAAAAGTGCTTCACATAACGAAAGTTCTCTATCCCCACACCAAAAAGCCAGTTGGCCTTGCCAATATTATAGGCGAAGTTCCATAATATCGCCCGTCCAAAAAGCGAGGGGTCATAGGCACTCACACTCTCAAGCCTTCCTAAAAAGACACCCCGGAAAATGGAAAGCCCGGTTATCCCTATAGCTAAGACCACCGCCAGGAAAAGCAGCCACGGGGAGCGGGCTCTTATCAAAAGATAAAGAAAAGCAGCACCAAATCCAAACCAAGAGCCGCGTGACTTTGTGAGAACAAGCATAATCACAAGGAAAACCACCGCGACCCTAAGTAAAAAACGCTCCCTTTTTTGACTCTCTCCCTCTGCCATCCCCAATGCCAAAACCGCCACAGGACCTACAAAAAAGCCCACGGTATTAAGATTGACCTCGGTGAGAGGCAACCTAATCATTCTTCCTCCTAGACCCCAGATCACATCACGCGAGGGGGAAAGGAGAGTGATTAATATCACCACCAAAACTGTCATCCCCACCAGAAGATATAACAACCTTTTCACATCCTCAATTGCCTTAGGCGCTGTTGCCAAGAAATAGGCGATTATCAACACCTCAACGGTAATTGCTGTCATCACTAATAGAAAGCCGCGACCCCACCCATGCCGGATGGCATTGACCGTGGAAAGAACCGTCCATATTCCCAACAAGAGAAATGGCACCCATTTAAGAGAAATCACCGGTGTGTGCGAACCAGCAGACCTTGCCCTTTCCTCTTCGGTCTTCGGTCTTAACCCCTCCGCACCCAGGTAATCTGTCATTTTCAAAAAAACCAAAAGAAAAACTGTTCCTGTGAAAAAAATATACCTGTCATAAGGCGGGGGAAAAAACGAGACACCAGAAAATGGCAAAAAGGTCATAAAGGCCACGAGCACCCTTTGGATATCATTAACGAGCAAAGCCCATAATAACAGTTGAAAAGGGGCTATCAGCACCGCAATTGCCAAACCGGGAAGACCCAAATAGAGCAAAAAAAGAAAGATTAGAATAAGACCCGTCTCAAATATGAGGAAAAGGTGCAACTGCCCTTTTTTAAAAGAAAACGCCTTTACCCCTAAAACCTCACTCATTCTGTTTTTTCAACAACGCATAGCCAAACTTCAAATCCTGGCGATTAATACCACCTGTTAATAGGAGAAAAATCATATAAACAATCGCACTCAACACCAAAACCGCCAAAAGATTCCAGCTCCGCCCAACCAGCGCAACCACTCCCACTGGAATTGCAGCGCCAAACCCTAACAGCAAAATTATCACAAAACGGCTGAATTTGATTCCAGCGGCAGTTTTCAACTGCCTGATAAACAGGTAGCCTGTGCCAATCGCCTCCGCACTCACAATCGCAATTGCCGCACCAATCGCTCCCCACTTGGGGATAAGAATAATATTACCCAAGACATTAACCCCCAAAGAGATTGCCGCTTGAATTGTCCCGACAACCGGTTTATCTATTGCGATAAAGTAATTGCTGATTAAGGAATTGAGGCAGGCAAAAAAACTCCACCATATCATTACCGCCAACACCCCAACCGTCCCTCCATAATTCGAACCATACACCAGGAGTGTAATGGGTTTTGGTAAGACGCTCCCGATTACCGCAATTGGTGCCATCAGTAATGTCATATACCTCAACGCTCTCTCAAAAGCCTTTTGCAACCGGGGCAAATCGGAGACGAAAAGCCGGGAAAACACCGGATAAAGGGCACTGGAAAAGGCAAGCCCGAGGAAGGTGACCGCCAGCGCCAACCTGTAAGCCGCAGTGTAGATGCCAACTGCCGCATCCCCGTGAATCTTGGAGAGAAATGTTGAGCCGTTCCAGTAATAAAAGGTAACAAGGATAAGTGTTATTCCCACAGGTGCTGCCGCCTGAATCATATTGCGCCACTCTGAGAGGTCAAAACTGAGTCCCGGTCTGACAAAAAAGCAGGAAATAACTACGAAGGCAAAAAGGGCGGCAATAAAACCACTCACGACATATAAAAGGGCAAACATCTCCACCGCTTTCGCACCTGGAGGGATAAGTAGCGCCCCCACAATTAAAATTCCACTCTGCAGTAGACGGGTCAACGAGGTCCAATGCATCCTTTCGAATCCCTGAAATACATATACAAAATAGGAGGTAAACGCGGTCTCAAGAACAAACACACTGGTGATGTAGACTATTTTAACCGTCCGCCAAGGGTAGCCCAAAATGTTCACCAAGACAATAATCAAGATTACTACCCCAAAGGCGGCAAAAAGTTTTATCCCCAAGGCGTTTCTCACATACTTGGCAGCATTTCTTTTATCCCGAGCAACACCACGGGCGGTTATTGTTCCTAACCCCAGATCCGAGAAGACCGCCAGCATTGTTACAAATGCCAGTGCGAAGGAAAGCACCCCGTAATCCTCAACACTAAGTTTCCGGGCTATTACCACATAAAATCCAAACATAATCAATTTATTGGCAATATCGGCAATCGCAAGGAAAAAGGTATTGGCAGCAATCAGCCGCCCGGTTACGACGGGGTGGTCAGCGTCCAATGATGGTAAAGAAGCCATTATAAAATCTCACCCACAACCAAGTTTAAAAAATACCTGAAGGGTGTCAAATTACTCATTGACTTAGATAGGTTTTTTTTATACGATGCTGTTATGTGGTCAAACCAAACTGAATGTTCAGGAGGTTCAAAATCCAAAAACACCCTGACAGCGATTGTTATGTTTTTCGTTGTCTTTCTCCTTCATTCCGTCAGCCTTAACGCCACCTCTGATGACTCCCGCTGGTCTATTCATACCGCGATGAGTATTATTAAGGAAGGAAACACCGATTTAGATGAATATCGCCCTCTCGTCCTCAAGGAACCCTCCTATCTGTATGAATTTGTCGATGGTCATATCTATTTCCGTTATCCCATCGGTGCCTCCATTTTGGCAATACCATTTGTTTATATTCTTGATAAGGTATTTCCCCTCCTCTTCCAAACCTTTCCTCCTCTGGAAGCCCTTGTGAAAAGATTAATGAGTCAACCACCATCACAATTAACAGTTATCACCGCTCACCAACTTGCCGAGGTGATAATAGCATCCCTGTTTGTTGCCATTACCGCCCTATTTATCTATTCTTTAGCCCTGTTTCATTTAAAGAGGAACGGCGCGCTCGCAATAGCCCTTCTATTTGCCTTCGCCACTCCGGCATGGTCAACTGCCAGTCGGGCTCTGTGGCAACATACGCCCTCCATATTGCTTTTAACCATCGCCCTTTTCTTGGTTATTAAAGCAAAAACAAAACCAGCCCTCGTGCAGTTTCTCAGCCTGCCCCTGGGTTTTTCGTTTATTTGCCGCCCCACCAACGCCATCGCCATCATCGCCTTTTCCATCTATGTCTTTCTTTACTATCGCCGTTATTTCCTACTTTATCTCTTCTGGGGTCTTGCCATCCTTGTCCCGTTTGTTCTTTATAACCTCCATATTTATCATCTTCCCCTCTCGCCATATTATCTCCAAAGTGCCACCTCAACCACGCATCTCCTTGAGGGACTTTTGGGCACCCTTTTCAGCCCCAGTCGGGGGGTATTCGTTTTCTCGCCGGTATTACTCTTTTCAATCTACGGGATGGTTGAAAAGTTGCGGCATCAAAAGGAGGAGATTGATATCGTTTTGATCATTATCATCCTCCTCCATTGGATTGTCATCTCCGCCTTTCCCAACTGGTATGGTGGCCATACCCTGGGTCCTCGTTACTTTACCGATGTCATCCCTTATTTTATCTACTTCCTAATCCCGGTTTTTAAAAAACTCCCCACCCTCAACCACTTTAAAAGAACGGTTTTAACATCGCTATTTATTTTTAGTGCCACAATAAGTTTTCTTATCCATCTCAACTGTGCCATGAACCGGGCAACAGAAAGATGGAACGCCGAGCCTGTTGATGTTGACAAAAATCCCGCACGGGTCTGGGACTGGTATGACCCTCAGTTCCTGCGGGGAATCATTCGTAAGTAGAAGCTACAGATGCCCACGGAATGCCCGCCTCACCTCAGCCCAAAGAGTCACCCAAGAGGCATACTCTTCTGCCTTCACCCGGCGCAGATACTCAAAATACTCACTAATAAAGGCAAAACCAACCCCAAGGGCAAGACTAAATACAAACCCTCCTATCGTGAAGATACTCCGTTTGGGAAAACTGTGGCGCTGCGGTGGCACCGCATAGTCCAAGACGGTTAATGTCGGCGCATCCCGAGCCTCCAACACCTTGGCATACTCATACTGCTGATAGAGCATCGCATACGCCTCCTCCAAAATCCGATAGTCCCGATAACGCCGCGCAAACTCCGCACCCACCTCAGGCAGATGCTCAAAAGAGACACCAAAGCCAACGCCAAAACCTTTTGCTCCACCATGCTCCAGCTGCCGCAACTGGTCTGAGAAAGCCTGCACCTCCCGCTGAAGATTAATGTAGTAAGGGTTGTCAGGGCTGGAGATATCCTTAATCGCCTCCAGTTCTGCCTGTTTTACATAAGCCTGGGATTTGAGCCGGGCATAGGCATCAATTGCCGCCTTGGTTTCCTCATCAACGGCAACAACCTTGTGCCGAGCCTGAAATACCTTTAACGACTCCTGGGCAATAGCGAGCGTTTTCTCCATCTCTCCCAGCCGCCTTTCTAAGAAAACCCGCATATTATGACCCCGGCTGATATTTGATGTGCGGAGAAAATTGTCCAGTTCGCTGATATAGGCATTGGCAATCTTCGCTGCGAGGTGCGGGGTCTTTGCCTCCACACTTATCCGCACAATCCCCTCGCTCCCCACACCAACCTTTGTCATCTTTCGCAGTTGCCTCTGCACCAGCTCGGTTTTTGTCGGCTTAATCCGATAGTAGTAGGCGATACTGCACTCATCAGCAACCTTAGCCACGATTGTCCGACTGGAGAGTATGCCTGCCATAATATCCGAAGCGGTTGCCGCGCCCCCCAGACCACTGATGCGCAACTTACTCAAACCACCCAACCCTGTTCCCAGCACACTGGTCAAGCCAAAAATATCCCCTTCATCTGTTGGCGGTAACAGTTGCGCGGTAGCGGTATAACGCTTTGGCAATATAAACGAAACCGCTAACACAATCACGGTGATAATAACGGTGTTAAGAACAATCAGCTTGCGCCATTTCAGAATTATGGCGAGGTAATTAACCAATCGGTTCACGCCCAGAGTCTAAAAAAACTATATCAATTGTCAATTAGGGCATCCCTATTCCCTAAAGTAGCCCATGGGTGCGAAAACTGTAATATCTATCCTGCGCGATAATGATGTGGTCAACGAGCCTGATACCTAAAACCCTTCCCGCCTCAAAAAGCCTTTTAGTCA
>JBDRUF010000009.1 GCA_039801245.1 candidate division WOR-3 bacterium | reverse complement strand
CTATCTCGCCCTGCCTTTTTCCCCTGCTTTAACACAGGGATGGTGATAGATTGCAAGTATCAAAAGTGGGATGCCCCCGGTCCTCGGTCTCCGGTCTTCGGTCTTGTGCAGGCAGAAAGGCAAACAGATTAAGCCGTTCATTCTGACCTTTCTTTCTGTCATTTCGACCGCAGCGGAGAAATCTTTATAACCAGTGATCTCAGGTCAGATTTCAGACCCCAGCCGGCACAAAACGGCATCACCTGCCAAATAGAATCTAACCCATTTTGTACAATTTATCTGGAATAGGTTTTAGTCGCAGAATATATAATTTGACAGGGCTAGGTCTTCTGGTATCCTCAAGGTTATTAGTTGGATAATGAGTGGTCTGATTTTCTGGCTTTTCTCAATTGCGCCGCCGGAGTCGGTGATTGTCAGGGATAATCCCAATGACCAGGGGCAGGCGGTTGTTATCACCTGGAGCCATCCCCAACCTAAATCGGTTCTGGGCTATCGGCTTTTTCGCTCGGATGAACCTGATAAAGATTTTGCCCCTATCACAAGCGAACTCTTAACCAAGAATGACTATCTTGATACCGACTCCCTTTTGCGGAATGGCAAAGAATATTACTATTTTGTCCGTGCCTATTCCCTTTCTGACTCTGCCGATTCGCCGGTTTCTGGTCCAGTTGTGCCTCAGGCTCAGTGGTTCAACACCGGCAGGGTAAATGTCTTGATTCTTACCATCTTTATCAGCGCCATCTTTATCTATTACATCCTGTTGGCGCGGAGAGGGAAAATGATGTTCATCCGCAAAATCAGCGGTCTGGATGCGATTGATGACGCTCTGGGCAGGGCAACCGAGATGGGTAAGCCGATTCTATTCAGTTTTGGTCTTGGGTATATTACCGATATGGTGGTGATTGCCGCCCTGCCGCTTCTGCGCCGGATTGCGCGCAAGGCTGCCGAATATGCGGTCAGGCTGATTGTTCCCAATTCCGACCCGATTGTGATGACCGCAGCCCAGGAGACGGTGAAAGAGGCATATACCGAGGCGGGCAGACCCGACCTTTACAACCAGGACAACATCTCTTTTCTGACATCAGACCAGTTCGGCTATGCGGCTGGTGTTGATGGCATCATCCTTCGGGAAAAGCCCGGGGCAATCTTCTGGCTGGGATATTTCTATGCCGAATCGCTGATTATGGCAGAGACCGGTCATACAACCGGCGCAATCCAGCTTGCCGGCACTACCGAGACGACCCAGTTGCCCTTCTTTGTTGCTGCGTGTGACTATACGATGATTGGTGAGGAAATCTATGCCGCCTCCTGCTATCTCAAGCCCGAGCCGGTGATGCTGGGCACAATCAAGGGTGAGGACTTCATCAAACTCGTCCTGATTGTCCTCATCACCGCATTTGTCCTTTTGGGCACAGCCGGGGCAAAAATCCCGGTGTTTGAGCGGGTTTTTACCGCAATTGTCAACTGGTTCACACCGCCAACCTAAACTATGCTTAAACGCAACATCCCGCTTTTGATTGTCCTCTTTACAGCGCTTTTACTCATCGTCGCCTTCTTTATTCCGCACAAGCCCTTTGGCGACCTTGAGTCCCGCTTCCTCAACTGGTATGCCATCATCTCCGGTTTCACATTCCTTTTGGGTCTTGACTCCTTGACTAGGCATCATCTCTTAAAGGTCATCCGTAAGGAAAAGGGCTGGTTTTACAGCCTGCTTCTGGTTTTGAGCCTATTTGCCACCCTCGGTCTTGGTCTTTACTCCTGGGTCAGGTTTGCGAGCCCCTTTGCCCTGCGCGCGCCGTTTATGTGGCTTTACAAGTATATGATTATCCCTTTGCAGGCGACGATGTTTGCCACCCTTGCCTTTTTCATCTTCTCCGCGGCGTATCGGGCGTTTCGGATTCGTAACCTTGGTGCGAGTCTGCTGTTGATTGCCGCCTGCCTGGTGATGCTGGGCAATGTGCCTTTGGGTAGTTCCATCTGGCAGGGAATTAGCCAGTTCATCCACCTAATCTTCCCTAAAACCGACCCTGATGCGCTGAAAAGGGTGGAACTTTTTGCTCTGATAAAGGACTGGCTGATGGCGATTCCGCAGGCGGCCGCAGGCAGGGGGATTGGCATCGGTCTCGCCTTAGGTGGGATTGCGATGTCATTGCGCATCATCTTAGGAATTGAGCGAACCTATCTCTCATCATAGATTATGAATTTCTGGGAAAGAATCTCAGCAATTGACCGCAGGATTCTCTACCTTCTCCTTGCCCTGGTGGTGCTTTTGCCTTTGATTGTCAAGCCGAAGATTTCTGTGAGGGTTTCCGAGCCGGTGCGGAACGCCTTTAATGCGGTTGAATCTCTGCCCGAGAACTCGGTGGTGATGATTTCCATTGACTTTGACCCCTCATCGGCACCTGAGGTGCAGCCGATGCTGATTGCGATTCTGCGCCACTGCTTTAAGAGAAATTTAAAGGTTATCCTGACCGGTCAGCTGGCGCTCGGTTTGCCCATTGGCGAGATCGCCTTAAATCAGGTGGCACCGGAATACGGCAAGGTTTATGGTAAGGATTATGTCAATATCGGTTACCGTCCCGGTTTTACCGCAATGATGGTCGGTATCGGCAGGGAGATTCGGGACTTTTTCAAGACCGACTATCGGGGGGTGCCCTTGGACTCTTTTGAGTTTATGCGCCGGGTACACAACTATCACGACATTGACCTTTTGGTCAGTCTGGCACATGGCGCGGTTGCCGATGCCTGGATTATGTATGCCGGTGCCCGATTTAATCAAAAGATAATTGTTGGCTGCACCGGTGTCAACGCGCCGGGGATGTTTCAGTATTACAGCGCGCATCAGATTGAGGGCATCATCGGCGGTCTGCAGGGTGCATCTGAATATGAGGCACTGGTGGAAAGGCCCGGGGCGGCAACATTGGGTATGCCGGCACAGTCAACCGCACACGCACTTTTAATCATCCTTTTAATCCTTGGTAACCTCGGGTTTATCATCGCGCGCAGAAGGGGCAGGAAGTAGATGATTCTTGACATCATCGGCACCTGGATTGCCGCCACCCTGACAATCGCCATCCTCTCATTTTTATACAAGGACAACCCGCTTTACCGTGCTGCCGAACACATCTATGTGGGCATCTCGGCGGGCTTTGCCGTTATCTATGCCTGGGCTTTTGATGTCTATCCGATGCTTGTTGACACCTTCAGAACCAACCTGAGCGCGCGCAACTACCTTGAGGCATATATTTTGATTCTGCCCGCGCTCTTGGGCATCATGATGCTTCTGCGCTCAATTCCGAAACTGGTCTGGCTCTCCCGCTGGCCAATCTCATTTACCATCGGCATCGGTGCTGGTCTTGGTCTCATCGCATCGGTTCAGGGCTATCTCTTGCCCCAGATATCAGACACATTAAGACCCTTGATTAACCTGAACAATGCGGTGATTTATATCGGTGTGATTACCACCCTTACCTACTTCTACTTCTCAAAGGAGCACAAGGGTCTTTTGGGTGTCCTGTCAAGAATCGGGATAGTTTTTATTATGGTTGCTTTTGGGGCATCGTTTGGCTACACGGTGATGGCGCGTGTCTCCCTTTTGATTGGCAGGTTTTATTTTCTCTTTCATGACTGGCTGCCAATCATCCGCTGAGGATAGGTTTATATAAAAATACACAAAACTCATTAAGGTTAAATTGATTTATCCTGCGCATTTTTAGCAAGTTAGCCAAATGACAATTTTTGCAGGTGATTATCCCCGGGTGATTTTGGACACAATCTTAAGTGTGTGTCCTTAGTGAGCGATGATAAAAGGATTAAAAAGTTATATGTTCACATTCTTGACTTTATCTTATGATGGCTATACTTATGTGCTGTGAGGATTTTGGTAACAAGTGCGCTGCCTTATGCCAATGGTGAGATTCACTTCGGTCACCTTGCCGGTGCTTATCTCCCTGCTGATATCTATGTAAAATATCACCGGCTCAATGGCTCAGATGTTTTATACATCTGTGGCTCTGATGAGCATGGCGTGCCCATAACGATTGCGGCGCAAAAGGAGGGGATAAGTCCAAAGGAGCTTGTTGACCGTTATCACCCCTCAATCAAAAGTTCGTTTGAACAGTTCGGGATTGAGTTTGATAACTATTCCCGGACCTCCTTGCCGCTTCATTACCAGACTGCGCAGGAGTTCTTTCTGAAGGTTTATCAGAAGGGGTTCATAATCCCCAAGACGACCAAGCAGCTCTATTGTCCAAATTGTAGAATGTTCCTTGCTGACCGGTATGTTGAAGGAATTTGCCCAAACTGCTCATCTCCTGGTGCCAGGGGAGACCAGTGCGAGGCGTGCGGGCGCTGGCTTGAGCCCTTTGAACTGATTGAACCCAAGTGCAAGACCTGCGGTGCGACACCAGAGATGAAGGAGAGCACCCACTGGTTTTTTACCCTTTCCCAGTTTGAAAAGAGGTTGCGGGAGTGGATTGATTCCAAGAACAACTGGAAGCCAAATGTCAAAAGGTTCTGTGAGGGCTGGTTCAAAAGGGGTCTTGCTGACCGTCCGATAACAAGGGACCTTTCCTGGGGGGTGCCGGTGCCCCTTCCTGAGGCAAAGGGCAAGGTGATGTATGTCTGGTTTGATGCGCCGATTGGTTACATATCATCAACAAGGGAATGGGCAGAGAAACAAGGTGATGCAGAGCGGTGGCGGGATTACTGGCTGGATCAAAGGACAAGGCTGGTACATTTTATCGGCAAGGACAATATTGTTTTTCATGCGATTGTCTGGCCGGCGATGCTGATGGCGCACGGTGATTATATCTTGCCGGCAGAGATTCCGGCAAATGAGTTTTTGAACCTTGAGGGTGCGAAGCTTTCCACATCGCGCAACTGGGCAATCTGGCTGCCGGATTATCTTAAACGGTTTCCCCCAGACCCGCTGCGTTACTGCCTGGCGCTGAATCTGCCTGAGAATCGGGATGTTGATTTTACCTGGGCAGATTTTCATGCCCGCAATAACAATGAACTGGCAGATGTGTTCGGCAACTTCGTTAACCGGGTGGCGGTTTTTATCAAAAAATATTATCGTGGCAAGGTGCCGGATGCTACTGCCGATGATGAGAAATCACTTGAGGTGTTAAAGACCATTACTGCCGCACCAAAAAAGATTGGCTCCCTGATTGATTCATTCCAAATCAAGGATGCGACAAGGGAGTTGATGAACCTTGCCGCCTTGGGCAATCGTTATTTTGATTATCAGGCGCCCTGGCGCTCGTTTCGGGAGGAAAAAAGGTCTTGCGACCGGACAATGAATGTGTGCCTTAGGCTGGTTTCGGCACTGGAGGTGCTTTCATATCCGTTTCTGCCTTTTACGAGTAAAAAGATAGGCAGAATGCTGGGTTTGGATAAGAGGCGTTGGGATGATGTGGCCAATCCCGCTCTTCCCAGCGAACTCGGGGAGGTGGAGATTCTGTTTGAGAAGCTTGATGAGAGAATCGTAGTTCAGGAAAGAGCAAGGTTAGGTAAGGTAGAGCAGGAAAAGGAGGAGACTCATATGATTACGATTGATGATTTCAAGAAGATTGAGTTGCGGACGGCGAAAATAAAATCAGCGGAACGGGTTTTAGGAACTGCGAAGTTAATCAAGATGGTGATTGATTTGGGGAACGAGGAGCGGCAGATTGTTGCTGGTATCGGTGACAACTATCAGCCTGAGGAGTTACTGGGAAAGGAGATTGTGGTGGTTACCAATCTTCAGCCGGCAAGACTGCGCGGGGTGGAATCAAACGGGATGCTTTTGGCTGCGGTTGATGGCGCAAAGGTTGTCTTGATAAGCCCGGAAAAGCCGGTAAGCCCTGGCTCACCAGTTTCTTGAATATGCCGAGAAGGAGTGCGGCTAACCCGGACGGTTTAAAAATATTTGACACCCATTGTCACTTAAATGACCGGCAGTTTGCCAATGATTTGAATGCGGTGATGAAACGGGCTTATCAGGCGGGCGTTAAGGAGATTTTGACAGTGAGCACAAGTGTGCCTGACAGCCAGGAGAATGTCATCTTGTGTCGCAAGTACCCTAACACCTATTGTGCGGTAGGGATTCACCCCCATGAGGCGGATTCGTTTCGTAGTTTTGATATTCAGACGTTGAAGGATATGTGTATTGAACCCCAGGTTAAGGCGATTGGCGAGACCGGTCTTGATTTCTTTCGCGGATTCTCTACAAAGGCGAATCAGGAAACCGCTTTCCGCGCCCAGATTGAACTGGCAAAGATGCTCAATCTGCCTTTGGTGATTCATATCCGAGATGCAGCACAACCGGCAATGGCAATTCTTGAGGAGCATGGCTATTTTAAGGGCATTTTGCACTGCTTTTCTGATGGCAGGAAGTTTGCCGAGTGGGCGGTTGAGAAGGGTTTTTACATCTCATTTGCTGGGAGTTTGACCTATGGTGAAAAACGATTGATTGAAGTTGCAAAGACGGTCCCTCAGGACAGGATACTTATCGAAACCGATGCCCCTTACTTGATACCTGAACCTGAAAGGGGACCAGGGAAAAGGAATGAACCGGCGTTTATCCGGTTAACTCTGCAATTTCTTGCCCAAGCGTTGAATTTCACGCCTGCGGAGGTGGCAGATCTTACCAGAGAGAATGCTCATCGCTGTTTGCAGATAACCTGATTTCATGCAAATTGACGATAAGACCGATTAAATCCTTAGGGCAGTCCTTTTTAATCCATGAACCAACAGCCGATGCTCTGATTGCGGCGCTGGAATTGAAGCCTGATGATACGGTAATCGAAATCGGACCAGGCAAAGGGATTCTCACCAAGCGGTTGATTCGGGCATGCAATAATGTGATTGCGGTTGAAATCGACTATCGGCTGGTGTGCTATCTTGAGGCAGAAATAGGAGAAAGTCCTAATTTAAAAATTGTGCATCAGGATTTTCTGAAATTTGACCTGAATAAATTTAATGATGCGAAGATAATCGGTAATCTGCCGTATAACATTTCCTCTCCGATTATTTTTAGGTTGTTAGACAACATCAGTTACTGGCAGAGGGCGGTTCTAACAGCACAGCGAGAGTTTGCGGAAAAGGTTTTACTTCCCGCAGGGACAAAAGGAAGTGGCGTTTTAACCGTTTTGTGTGAATACCTGTGCACAAGGAGGCGGCTGTTTAACATCCCTCCCAGATTCTTCAAACCCAGCCCCAAGGTAATTTCAACCGCGTTTACCCTGATGAAACGCCCCAGCCCGGCAGTAGCAATTTCTCACCCCGAATTTTTTTATAAATTGATTAATGCGGCTTTTACCCCGCAACCACGCAAGAGGCTAATAAACAACATTGCATTGAATCTTGGTATCAACAAGGAGATTTTAAAAAATATTTTTGTCCAGTTAAATTTGCCCCTTGATGCCCGAGCCAAGGATCTTACCCTGAATCAGTTTGCGCTAATCGCAGATGTCCTGTTTCCTTACAGCCAGTAACTCCTGATAATAATCAAGCGTTTTTTTTGCGATAATGGGCCAGGCGTAATCTCGGACCCTTTTTAAACCATTGGCAATCAGCCTGTTTCTCAGTTCTTCGTCTGTAAGAACCTTGACAATGCAATCCGCAAGCGCATTGATATCCCCCAGCGGGAAAAGGATTCCATCAATATTATCACGGATGGTTTCGTCATAACCAGGGATTTTTGACGCGACCACAGGAACACCGCATGCCATCGCCTCCAGCAAAACAACACCCTGAGTTTCACCGCCAAGAGCGGGTGAACAATACACATCAGCGCTACGGTAATATCCAGGTAATCTCTCCGCGTCTACCCCGCCGATAAACTCAACCACATCCTCCAGACCGAGCCGCTTTACCAATTGTCGGCACTCTCTTTCCCTCGCTCCTTTTCCGATGGCCACCAAACGCACATCAGCTACTCTCATTTTTACCAGCGGCAGCGCCTGAATTAAGACCTCCAATCCCTTCCTTTTGTCCAGACGACCGACAAAAAGAACAACCTTCTCTTTTGGTCGTTTTTTTAATACCGGCTGAACCTCGGGGTGGAACTTTCTTAGGTCGACACCGGAGGGAATGATGCGGTATTCCCCAGGCAAATAGGGCTCAATGGCTGCCTGCGCCCGTCGAGAAATTGCGATTTTACCGTGGATTTTATTAATCTCGTCGCGAAATAGGAAACGAAATATCCTGTCTCCCCTTTTATGAATTTTAAACCCAGCGGTAAGAAATGTGATCAAATTGGTTGCACGGCTATAGCGCAAAGCCCAGTAAGAGATCTCTGGCCAGAAAAGTCCATGGCAGTGAACTATATCAAACTGGTGGGTTTTGAAGAAATTGGCAACCTGGGCAGGTAGTCTTACTCCAAAAGGTAGCGTAGCATAGGAAAGGTTCATCGGAACAAGGAGTGCTTTTCCAAAACGATAGACATTTGCCGGCTCTGGGGATTTACTCTGCATCGGCTCAAAATGGGGGAATTTTGTGGTTAGGATGGTTATCTCCTGATTAAGTTCCTTAAGCGATTTTGCGAGATTGTAGACGTGTTCACTCACCCCTGAGGGGTAGGGGCGATAAGCAGCAGACACAAGGCAGATATGCAAGGGGTCTTTTTTCACGATAAAGCCTTTTCGTAGAGAGCCTCAATGTCTTGGGCTATTACCGGCCAAGCAAATCGAGTGACATGCCTCAATCCTTTTTGAATAAGGTGTTGGCAAAGTTCAGGAGAGTCTAACAGTTGATTTATAGCCTCGGCGAGTCTCTGAGCGTCTCCAGGAGGAACAAGAATTGCGGTTTCCTTATCGGTAACCACTTCATTATAACCGGAAATGGCAGATGCTATTACCGGCTTTCCCGAAGCCATAGCCTCCAAAAGAACGATTCCCATCGCCTCACCGCTCAGTGCTGGGGATACATATAAAGTGCATCCAGAATAATATCCTGGGAGTTCCTCCGGAGGCACATAGCCGGTAAAGATAACCGATTTTTCGATTCCCAATCGGATACAAAGTCTTTTCGCTTTTGATTCTAATGGGCCAGTTCCAACAACAACAAGGGTTGCTTCAGGATGTGATTTGAGGATAAAAGGAAGTGATCTTATGAGTACTAACACCCCTTTGCGCCAGTCAAGCCGACCAACATACAAGATGTAAGGTTTATCTTTCTCAAGACAATGGGCAGGGTGGGGATTGGTTCGGAAACGGGTGAGGTCAACGCCATTGGGGATAATATGATACTCCCCTAAAAACCAGGCTTGAAAAAAATTTTTGGCAGCTTGAGAGACCGCAATTTTCACTTTAATTTTACGGTTGAGGTCAGGGAAAAGGGCTTGGAAGCCTTTTCTTACAAAGATGGGGAGTTGTTTTCTTAAGGTGTGAAATGTTACCACAACGGGCGCAGAGCTATAGCGAATCGCCCAGTAAGAAATTTCTGGGGGGAAAACCCCGTGACAATGAACAATGTCAAATTGATTCTTGCAAAGGAACTCCCTAACCTGGAGGGGAAGTTTTAGCCCCACAGGGAGAACGAAATGGGAACGATTGGATGGGAGGATAAGGGCTTTGCCAATACGAGCAATGGGGAAAGGGGTTGAGGTTGAGGTGTTTAATTTGGTTTTGGGATGATAATTGGTTGTCAAAATATGGACTTTATGACCACGGCGGTGAAGTTCCATTGCCAGATGATGGACATGCTCACTGACCCCTGAAGGGAAAGGGCGATAGGATGCCGAAACCAAAAGGATGCGCATTTTTAACCTGTGTGACCAAACCCCCTTTCGCCTCGTTTTGTTTTGGAAAGGGTCTTAGACTCTTCAAATTTAACTGAAACTATCCGGGAAAAGACAATTTGGGCGATTCGCTCTCCTTGCCTAACGGTGAAATCTTTATCAGAGATGTTGAATAAGATTACCTTGATTTCTCCGCGATAATCAGGGTCAATTGTGCCTGGGCTGTTTAAGACACCGATGCCGTGATGAAAAGCCAGCCCCGAACGAGGACGAACCTGGGCTTCAATACCCGATGGTAATTCAATGGCGATACCTGTGCCAATTACGCCAAAACTGTGTGCCTTGATTGCCTTTGACTCGGCGGCATAGAGGTCGAAGCCCACAGCATCACTGGTTGCCTTATAAGGTAGGGGGATGTTTTTTTTCAATCGCAAAACCCGAATTTTGACCTGTCTCATTGCCAATTCGCATTAAAAACCAACCACTGGTCAGGATAGCGACGAATAAGTTCGTTGAGCCGGGAGGCGATGAGTAGCGTAAGGTTTTTGATGTCGTTATCCATATCACCAGTGGGATGGAATTCCAACGGAGCTTCAATTACCCCCAGATAGGGAGGGCGGTTTTTCTTTTGCTGTCTGACAAAGTAACCAATTACAATTGGGACATTATAACGCAAGGCGTAAACCGCGGGTCCTTTGGGAAATGAGCGGTGGGCATCAAATGCCGGGCAGAGAATCCCCCTGCCGGTGAGGTCTCGGTCAGCAACCAGTGCCAAAACCCTTTTCTTTTCTATCGCCCTCCTAATCCGCTCCCTTTCGGGAATCGGAATGGTTTCCATTGCACAGGCACGGCGATACCGGTTAAAGGTCTTGGTCCAGCCACGGGGAATGGGCTCAACCACCGCTGAAATCGGGTAAGCCAAAGCGGAGAGAAATACCCCGGCGAGGTCCCAGTTGCCCAGATGTCCTGTTACAAGAATTACCCCCCGTTTTTCTTGCATAACCCTGTCGATTGTTCTGCGGTCAAATTCACCAATCAGAGCGGTCCTTTTTTTCATTACCGGGACCCTCAAGAGGTCGGCATAAAAGACACAAAGATTTTTAAAAGCCCGACGAGCGGTCTTTTTTATTACCTCTTCAGGCGTGTTTTTCCCAAGGATATGGTAGTAGTTTTCCATCAAACGCCTGCGCTGACGGTGGTTAAATTGATAGACAATTACCCCTATAAATGTGGCAATTCTTACCACCACCCAGCGGGGCAGCATGAACTGAATTAAGGTGCCCAAAGGCATCAGCCAGGTTAGAGCCAAATTTGAACCGTCCCTGTTTTTCACAGGTCGCTGTTAACTGGTGTGGGAAGCCGACTTCGCCAGTCGGTCGCTTAGACGGTTTTCTGTGCGCGGCACAAGTCGAATAGTCACATTGGGGAGGAGAGAGAGCAACCGTTTTGCCTGGGCATGCAATTCCTTTAGTTGTTGATTGCGAACCTTGTACCGACCTTGGAGCTGATTGTAAAGCAATTCGGAATCGGTATGAATCACATAATTGTGCCTGCCGATGAGGCGGATCTCATTGAGGGCGGTAATTAGTGCCTCATACTCAGCCTGATTGTTGGTCCTTTTGCCGATGAAGCGGCTGATTTCCTTGACAACATTTCCTTCCGGGTCAATGATGCGGATGCCAATCCCCGCCGGACCCGGGTTGCAGCGGGATGAGCCGTCAATTTGAACGAGATAGGTTTCCTTGCCGTTCACTTATTTGCAGTGCGTTTTGGGTTTGGTGCCGGAAGTAAAATTCTGCCACAGGCTTCACACAGGTAAAGCCTGTTCTGGCGCTCAATCTCCAAAATCCGTTGGGGTGGGATTGGGCTGAGGCAACCGCTACACCGTTCGTTTTCGGTCGTGGCAACTGCGAGACCGCCTTTACTGGCACGGATGCGCTCGTAACGGCGTAAAATATCGGGTGGCAAAAGGCGGGCGACATCCTCACGGCGCTTTTCCCGCTCGGAGATTGCCTTTACCAACTCCTCCCTTTCCGCCTCAAGAACCTGCAGTTTGCTCTGTGTCTCCTTTTCGATTTCCGCAACCGATTTTTCCAGTTCCTTAATTTCCTTTTCCAGTTTATCAATCTCCTCCATCAGGGCAATCATTTTTTCCTCGATCTCGTCCTTCAGTTTCTTCTGCGTCTCAATCTCCTTGATGAATGCCTTGTATTGCTCATTGGTTTTTGCGGAATAAAGTTGCACCGAATAGGTGGCGATTTTTTCTTCAGTGGCGTGCAATTCGACCTCGGCAAGTTTATACCTTTTTCGCTGCTCGGGTAGAGCCTTTTTCTTTACCTCAAGTTCAACCTGAGCGTTTGTGACTGCCTTTTTCAATTCCTCAACCCGCCGGGGCAGGTCTGCTAATCGCTCCTGTAAATTTTTTAGTTCAGTATCAATCTCCTGCAATGCCCGCAGATTAATAAAATGCTCTTCCACTCTTTGTTCCTGATTGGGGCATTTGAATGGGCGATACCTGACTTGAACAGGTGACCTCTTGCATGTCAAGCAAGCGCTCTAACCAAAACTGAGCTAATCGCCCGATTGTGTTTGAACAGTTCAACTTAAATTAATAATATTAACTATTACCCCCCTGTCAAGAAAAGAAGCGTCGACTTGTTGAGTAAGGATAGTAATAAATACCTACACTAAATATAATGATAGAATATTTGGACAGGGTCGCAATTTTCTAAGTTTTTGAAAATTAGTGTTTTAGATAATAACAATCAATTCAGCATCACCATGAGGGGGCATGCCCCGGGCTCCCCCTATGGCAGTATTAAGGGTGGATGTTAAACTGGGGTTCGTCATCAGGGCGGTTCCCGAGTTGAATTTTTCCTTTCAGTCTGATTGACCGCTCGTTGGAGAAGGCTCTTGAAAGTGGGGTTGAGGAATAGGGGTTGGGTGGATGGGAAAAAATACCTTGATTGGAAAATTGTTTGGGGTATAATAAGTTGTATGCAGGCATTCTGCTTGAGTTGCAACGAACGCAAACCCAATCGCTTTTGTCCGGGGTTGGGTGGTATGATTTGTTCCCAGTGTTGCGGGCGGAGCCGGCATAGGAAAATAGCCTGTCCAGATGATTGTCATTTTTTATTAGAGAGGAGGCGGCTGGCATTGCCGAGACTGGTTAAACTGAGCGGTGATGTTGATTTTGAAATCGCCTGGTTTGAGGTGCTTCACAACCTGCGGCTGACACTAATAATGGTCAGGGAAAGAAACAAAATCAGCAATGATGAGGCGGTCACAGCGTTAGCCAACTTGATTGAGAGCAGACGCGTCCATTCCAAAGGAGTGATTTACGAGTTCCGCTCACCTAACCCCAATATTCAGGAGGCGACCGACGCCTTAAGGGCGATAGTTGAGGAGTACGAAAAGGGTAGGGGAGGGGGAAATGGGAGCTATTCCTCAAAGGAACTGGATGGGTGCCTGCGTTATCTCTATCGTCAGGCAAAAGCGGCGAAACAGAAGGGGATTGATTTCCTTGAACTTCTGTCCCTGACTGTCGGTAGCCGTTTGATCGGTCTCGCCGAGCCCTCTGGCTCAACCCCAGTCAAAGCAAATAGAGTTATCCCTGTTACGATGAAGGAACGATTGCTTGGAAAATGATGAGATTGGCTGAAAACTGAAGGAGGTGTTTTATGTGTGCAGAGAAGAGGAGGAATCTCGCGATTCTTATTACACTTTTGGTATTTTCCTCGGGCGGCAGGTCTCAAGAGGGTGTTTATTCTTTGCCCAGCCCTTTTGTTGCCGTTGCTGAACAGGTTTTGCCGAGCGTGGTCAACATCTCCGCCGAAAAGAAAATTCAGGTGCAGCAGCCCTCGCTGCCTTGGTTTGGCTGGCCGTTTGAGGATTTTTTCAAGGAGCTGCCGATACCAGAGCAAAATCTCCATTCCCTCGGTTCCGGGGTCATCATCAGCGAGGACGGTTATATTGTTACGAACAATCATGTGATTGCCGGTTACGAAAACATCGTTGTCAAATTAAATGACGGCAGCGAGTTTAAGGGTGATGATGTTAAGGTAGTGGGTACCGATCCTCAAACCGACCTGGCGGTCATCAAGATAAAAACCAAGGTAAGGCTGAAACCAATCAGGTACGCTGACCCAAAGAGTATCAAAGTTGGTGATTGGGCGATTGCTATTGGTAACCCTTATGGTCTGCAGGGGACGGTGACGGTGGGTGTGATTTCTGCCTTAGGAAGGTCGGGTATCCCACTGCCTGAAGGACCGAGCAGGCAGGACTTTATCCAAACCGATGCGGCAATCAATCCAGGAAATTCCGGCGGCCCTCTGGTGAACATTCGGGGTGAGTTGATTGGGGTCAATACGGCTCTGAGTTCGCCGGTGGGAGCAAATGTTGGGATAGGATTTGCGGTACCGGTCAGTTTTGTCAAGTCGGTAGCAGAACAGTTGATTCTTTACGGAAAGGTTATCAGGGGGTACCTTGGCATCAGGCCCCAGGAGGTCACGGAGAAAATCAGGGAGGCTTTGAAGCTGAAGGAGGGGACCGGGGTGCTGGTCAGCGAGGTTCTTGCCAATACCCCAGCAGAAAAGGCGGGTTTACAGGTCGGGGATGTGATTGTTGAGGTTGATGGCGAGCCGGTTAAAGGGGTTGAGGAGTTTCGTAACCGGATTGCAGGAATGAAACCTCAGACCGAGGTGGAACTGAAGATTGTTCGGGAAGGACGGACAATCGCAAAAAGGGTGGTGCTTGCTGAATTTCCAGAGGAGAGTCGGGCGCAGGTACCGGGTTCGGAAGATAAGCGAAAAGGGTGGTTGGGTGTTGAGGTTGCTGACCTGGGGGCTGAAGAACAGGTGAAAGCCAATGTCAGTGGAGGGGTAAAGGTTCTAAGAGTGGCAACGGGTAGTCCTGCTGACCAGGCCGGGATTCAGGTTGGGGATATCATTCTCAAGGTCGGGAACAAAAATATCAAAAACAAAGCAGATTTTCAGGAGTCAGCCAGCAGGTTTGCTGAAGCAAAAGAACCACTCCTTATTTATCTTAAACGTAATGGTGTGCCGATGTTTGTGGCTATTGAGCCAGGTGGTTAATGTTGACTTCCCATCGATTATCTGCCAAAATTTATCAGTGCGAAAAAGGAGGCGTTCCCGAATAATTTATCGTTTTGAATGACAAATCATCCTTGTGAGCGAAAGATAATTTTGCGACCGTCGCAAGTATCTCGTAAAGGGAAAGAAGGGATTTTATTGCTTTGGGAGGTAAAAGGTGAATAATCCCCTTATCCTTAATGGTAAAAGGGTGGCAAAAACCATCCGCAGTGAGTTGGCTGAACAGGTGAGTAATTTAAAATCAAGCGGTATAAATCCCCGGTTGGGGATAATTCTTGTAGGTAACCATCCACCTTCGCTATTATATGTTACCAGTAAGGAGAAGGCATGTACCGAAGTGGGAATAGATGTAAAAACCTTCCATTTACCAGAATCGGCTTCGAAAGAACAGGTGGCTGAAATTATTCATCAGCTTAACGAAGACAGGACCTTCCACGCACAGATATTGCAGTTGCCTTTACCTTCTCATCTGCCGAGCGAGGAGCTGATTGGGATGATTAGCCCCTTCAAGGATGTTGATGGGTTGACGCCAGTCAACTTGGGGCGGCTTGTTGCCGGTCGACCTCTTTATGTGCCAGCGACCCCTTTAGGTATTGTTGAACTGTTGGTGCGGTATTCAATCCCTATTTCCGGTAGGAGGATAGTGATAGTGGGCAGGGGGGAACTTGTAGGAAAACCCCTGGCGAACCTGTTGCTTTTACATGGGACCAGGGGGGATGCCACAGTAACGATTTGCCACAGTAAAACCACCAATTTGGCGCATTTCACCAAGGAGGCAGAAGTTCTTGTTGTTGCAGCAGGTAGGCCATCTCTGATAACAGGTGATATGGTAAGTGAAGGTGTTGTTGTCGTTG
This sequence comes from candidate division WOR-3 bacterium, assembly GCA_039801245.1. Classification (NCBI taxonomy): domain Bacteria; kingdom Pseudomonadati; phylum Caldifarciminota; species Caldifarciminota bacterium. The sequence goes on along the minus strand of JBDRUF010000009.1, from coordinate 28,869 downwards.
ATGCCGGGATAAACCGAAGCGAACATGGTGTGGTTGGTGATGTTGATTTTAATAGTGTCGCGCCCAAGGCTCAGGCAATTACCCCCGTTCCTGGTGGCGTTGGTCCGATGACGGTTGCTATGCTCTTAAAAAATACCGTTCTGGCAACAAAGAAAAACGCTTCCCTTTTATGAATTTGCAAGAGACTATTGTTAAAGATAAGCGGTTAATAAATTATCACTTAAATCGTTACCTAAAATTTGGACCAGGAGTCCCATCTCGCTTGAAACAGGCAATACGCTATGCAGTTCTTGGCCCAGGTAAACGGTTGAGGCCGATTTTTGCTCTTGAGGCCTTTAAAGCCTGTGGCGGTAAAAACTTCTCGTGGATCATACCGGTTTGCTGTGGCGTTGAGATGATTCACAACTTTTCACTGATTCAGGATGACCTCCCCAGTATGGATAACGACGACTTTCGGCGCGGCAGGCTCTCCCTGCATAGGAGGTTTGATGAAGGCACGGCAATTTTAGCAGCCGATGCGCTATTGGCAAGGGCTTACGAGCTTTTTGCTTTAAGTCCAGCCCCTATGGACCGGAAAAACAGGGTGATTCTTTTAATCTCTCAGGCAATCGGAGCTGAGGGAATGGCAGGTGGACAGGTCCTCGATATCATGCCAAAAGGCGAGCAGGGGAAAAAAGCGGAATTGGAGTATTTCCACATTGCGCGTCTAAAGACTGCGGAATTGATAGGGGTCTCAATTTTGACAGGTGCGGTTATTGCTGGAGTTGCGCCCGCAATTGAGAAAAGGCTTTATCGGCTGGGTGTTGGTTTAGGCGTTCTTTTTCAAATAACAGATGACATCCTTGATTTTAAGCAAGACCAAAGACCAAGAGGCATAAATCGAATTCGAGAAGAGGCGGAGATTCTTGCACAAAATACCCAAAAAGGGTTTTCGGCTTTAGGAGGGAAATTTTGGTTCTTTTCAGAAATCGCTACTTATATAGTCAATAGAAAAAGGTAAATGGCAATTATTGAGCAAATAAATTCGCCGGCGGACATCAGAAAGCTTACGGTTCAGGATTTAAAAAAACTGGCGGAGGAAATAAGGGAGTTAATAATCAAGACCACCGCCAAAACTGGGGGGCATCTTGCCCCGAGTCTTGGTGTAGTGGAGCTGACCCTTGCGTTGCATTATGTGTTCAAAACGCCGACCGATAGGATTATTTGGGATGTGGGACATCAGTGTTACGCACATAAAATTATCACGGGCAGAAGGGAAAGGTTTTCTACCCTAAGACAGTATGGCGGGATTGCAGGTTTCCCCAAACGTTCTGAAAGTGAATATGATGTTTTTGACACCGGTCATTCCGGTAATTCAATATCTGTCGCTCTGGGGTTGGTAACGGGTGATCGCCTCCGAGGGGATAACAGACGCACAGTAGCCGTCATTGGTGATGGTTCGATTGTGACTGGGATGGCATTAGAGGCATTGAATCATGCGGGAGCCTTAAAGCAGGACCTCATCGTTGTTCTTAATGACAATGAAATGTCCATTGCCCGTTCCAGTGGTGCGATTGCTAACTATCTTAATCGAATTATTACCGGTAGAATTTATAATCGTCTTAAGGAAGACGCCTGGCAACTTTTAGGGCATCTCCCTCGCGATTTGAGCGATCGAGCGCGCCTCACTGCACGGAAACTTGAAGAGGGGTTAAAGAACCTTATGGTTCCAAGTCTCCTTTTTGAAGAGCTTGGATTTCGTTACGTAGGTCCAATAAATGGTCACAATATTGCCGAATTGATTCAGACATTTCGCCGAATAGAGCATTTAAAAGGTCCGATTCTTGTTCATGTTGTCACCCGCAAGGGGGAAGGGTATTTACCCGCGGTTCGTTATCCTGAGCGTTTCCATGCAACAGGACCTTTTGATATTGCCACCGGTGAGCCTTTGATTACAGCGAGTCCAACATTTACCCAACACTTCGGGGAAAAAATGGTGGAAATTGCTAAAAGGGACAGCCGCGTTGTGGCAATTACCGCTGGAATGTGTCTTGGAACTGGATTGGCGATTTTTCGGGAGAAATTTCCCCATCGCTTCTTTGATGTCGGTATCTGCGAACAACATGCCATAACATTTGCTGCTGGTCTAGCCCAGGCAGGACTGAGACCAGTCGTTGCAATCTACTCCACTTTTCTCCTCAGGGGACTTGACCAGCTGCTTCAGGATGTTTGCCTTCAGAAACTGCCGGTTGTATTTGCGATTGACCGGGCAGGTCTTGTTGGGGAAGACGGACCCACTCATCATGGGGCATATGACCTCAGTTATCTCATAATGCTCCCGGAGATGACCGTTCTCGCACCTCGTGATGAGATAGACCTTAAGATGATGCTTGAATTTGCCGTTGACTATAAGGACGGTCCAGTAGCAATAAGATACCCCAGAGGTGGTTCAGGGCTAACGGATTCTTCGTCTGAGCGAGCAGCAGTTGAACTGGGTCAGGGAGAGTTGTTGCGAGATGGAAAAGACGGCGCAGTACTGGCGATTGGGTCAGGGGTAGCAACTGCCCTGGCAGCAGCACAACTGGTTGCAGAGCGAGGATTACAACTGGCGGTCGCTGATGCGCGGTTTGCCAAACCAATTGATGAAAAACTGATATTGCGACTCACCGCGATAAGAAATAGGTTAATCACGATTGAGGAAAATACCCTTTTGGGTGGCTTTGGGAACGCCGTGAGCCTTTTTCTTGAGCGAATGCACCTACCCTGTCGACTTATGCGGGTCGGTCTCCAAGACCGATTCATCCAGCATGGCCCAAGAGAGGTGTTGCTCGAAGAAGTGGGGTTTACCCCTGAGCATCTCTCCCAGGTCTTTTTAGATTTCTTCCAAATAAAAGGATAGATGAAACACAATACCGACGATCGGAGAGACTATGGTAAAATGAAAATAGATTGGCGTTGGTGGTTTTGGATTAGGGCTTTTTCATTAATCGCCATCAGCTTGGGATGGTCTTATTCGCTCATTGAGCCTCCCCGGATTATCACCCGTCCTGATTATTCTATAGGCGTCGTTTTCTTAGAGAAGTGGTATGGAGATGTTTACCTCGGTTTGGAAAGTATCATTCCTATCGATGAGTATCTAAATTATTCTATCAAAGAGGCGATAATTTCAACTTGGCAGGAGGAGGCGCATCGGATGCTGGAAAGGCGGGAATTGGCGTCTGAGCCTGCTGGACTGATTCCAGACATCCAGTTACCGCGGCTTCCCCTTTTGGGTGAGGGGTCAAAAATAGACATCTCGGGTAGAGACAGGATTACCTTGGGCGGTAGCTCCACTGTCCTTAAAGGGGTAACCAGAACAATGACAGGACAAAGCCTTTTTCCAGAACTCAAGATGGAACAACAACTTGCTGTTACTGTGAATGGTACGATCGGGGACCGCACTAAGATAACAATTGACCATGATTCAGAGCGGGATGAACAACAAAACAAAATTAAACTTCAGTACACCGGAACCGAGGATGAGGTTGTGCGTTCGGTTGAACTCGGCGACACCAGGCTTGATATACCTGGAAGTATCTATACCGGGGATTTACCCGCACATCACGGACTCTTTGGTATTTCTGCGAAAGGTAAAATTGCCGGGATTGATGTGTATGCAATCGCTTCGCGTGAGGGCTCACAAACTCAAACCCAGACCTTTACTGGCAAACGCCGGGTAACCACAGATACAATCTGGGACACAGACTTCATTCAGCGCCGCTTTTACCGATTGCCCGGTGTTGATAGCGCCGAGCGCCTGCTAAATCTCCGTGTCTACATCGACGACAAAAACTCAAGTAACAACCAGGCTTCCTTCAAAGCCATTGCCACCGTTTTCCCAGATAATCCCGACTCTATTATTAGCGACAGCACCTGGTGGAGTTATGACCGCGCTGGTGGCGACTTTGACCTAAAAACGCCGGGTGTTGATTACCTCCTTCAACCCGGCAATATCATTGAGTTCATCACCCCGATTGAGCGCAACCACATAGTCGGTGTCGTCATCTTCAAAGAAAATGATACCATCGGCGGTAAAACCTTGCGCGACTCGCTCATCCTTTGTCTAATCAAACCCGAGGTCCCTGATTCCCTTTCTCGCACTTGGGAACTTCACCTCCGCAATTGTTATCAACTTCGTCAGGGAGATGTGAAACTGGATACGGTGCGGCTCTTTCGATACAATCCCCAAGGACAACATAGCGACTACGAAATTAGGGGTGACACTGTTTTTTCATTTCTTCAACTTTTAGGGCTCGACCCTAATGGTGATGGAAGACTCGAATATCCTGAATTTGAGAGCAAAACAGGCATGATTCGCTTCCCTGCGGCTAAACCATTCATTTCCCCGCTTTTGTCGGTTAAGGACTCAATAATCTATCGCCTTGACCCAGATTTCCTTCCACCAGGCGCTGGGAGGAAATATTTTTTAGTGGTCTCATATTATACAATTACCGAAACTTACTACCTCGGCCAGACTGATATCATCAAAGGTTCGGAACGGGTGATTGTCAATGGACAGCAGAAAATTAACGGAACCGATTACTCGATTGACTACGCTACCGGCGTCATTACTTTTCTTAAACCTCTCCCCCCAGATGCTGATATTCAGGTAACATTTGAGTATCAACCTTGGTTTTCCATTACCCAAAAGTCGCTTATGGGCGCAAGAACCGAATGGTCGTTCCTTGAGAACGGAAAGATTGGGTCAAGTTTCTTCTATCGTAATGAAGGCATTCCCGAAGAAAAACCAGCCATAGGATCAGAACCTTTTCAGAGAATGATAGCCGAAAGTGATATTTCCTATAGCACAACATCGGATGCGGTAACTGCCTTTTTAGACCGTCTGCCAATTTTGTGGGCGCAGAGTCCTTCTCGATTTGACCTTAGGACCGAAGGTGCCGTTTCCCTACCAAATCCTAATACCCGTGGTGTGGCATATCTTGACGATTTTGAAGGAACGGTTATCACGCGCGAGGTCACAAATACGGCGATGCTCTGGTCTTACGCATCGGTCCCGGTTGGTAAAGATACCCACAACTTTGCAAAAATCCCTATTAAATGGACAACACCAAAAGATAGGGTGCGTAAGGATAGTGTATTTGGACCGGCTATAGGAGATGAGGGCAATGAAACCCAGGAGATCCTCAAAGTCATTTTCACACCAGACTCTGCGGACCCGGAGTCTTGGGCTGGCATAATGACCGCCCCAGCTGCGCAGTTAGGGATGAATTTTACCGATATTGAAAATTTAGAGCTGATTCTTCGCACAGGGCACAGGACCGGTAATATTCATGTGACTATAGGAATGGCAATAGATGAAGATGCACCGAGACGCGATCGAAGTGGGGCCATTAAAGGTTATAATGGATTCCTTGATACCGAAGACAGAAATGGCAACGGCGTTTTAGACGAATGGGAGGACACCGGACTGGACACAATTTTTGGTGAGGATTCACTTTGGGTCCCTGATGCCATTGATGATGGTAATGACGATTACGACCCCTACGATAATCAAGGGGGCACAGAAGGCAACCGCCGGCTTGACTCTGAGGACCTCGACCGTAACGGCTTTTCCCGCTACAATCACTATTTTGAATATACGATTCCCATTGGTGAAGACAGATTTATTACACCACTTTTTAATAACTGGCGTCTGTACCGTGTGCCCCTGCGGGACACAACATTGTTTACTAAGGTTGGTAACCCCAAATGGGAGGATATTCGTTTAGTGCGAGTGTGGTTTGATGGTTTTTTGAATCCTGATACGATTGAATTGTATTCCCTTCAGTTTGCGGGCAGCAAGTGGCGCGATCCGAAAATCTATGATATTATTAAAGGAAATTCAGTGCCAGTGGATACTAATGAAAAGGTATGGGTATCACAGGTGTCTAAAAAGACCGATACGAGTTATAGTTCTCCTTTCGAGTTGAAGCGAGACATAACTGGAAGGATTGAGACTGAAGCCGCTTTACTCTTTGGTTATCGGGGTCTTTATCGCGGCCGGCAGGCAATAGTGACTAAAACAAATACCACGAGTGAGGATTATCGCAACTATGGGGAAATCAGGTTTTATGTCCACGACGATGGGAATGGACTGGACTGTTTCATCAGAATTGGCTCAGATTCAGCAAATTATTACGAGTTCCGTTCTCCCATAACGAAAGGGAGAAAAATTACCGGCCGAGACGGGAGATGGTATGAATTTATCGTAGCATTAGATTCGTTACCCAGGTTGAAACTCGCGCGCGACTCATCTGGGGTCATTCCCGACTCGTTATATACCCATGTTAATTCAGACTCAACTTTATATTCAATATTAGGATTGCCATCTTTGGCAAATATTCGGTGGTTTGGGCTCGGTATTGCTAACAGAGAAAAAAATAAAATCAGCGGTGGCGTTTGGTTTAACGATATTAGATTGACCGCTCCCAAAAAAGAACCTGGTTACGCATTTACAAGTCAGGTAAATTTCCAGCTTGCCGATTTTCTCTCCTTGGGGGTACGGTGGTCTTACTCCGACCCCAATTTCTATCGTTTTTCAGAGGGAAGAGGTGTAAAGACAGGTGGTTTTGCTCAAAACATTGGTGCAGACCTGCGAGTTAATTTTGACCGATTTTTACCACGCAACTGGGGGATTGCTATTCCTTTTTCATATTCACGGATGCGGCAGTCCAATTTGCCAAAATTCTCCGCCACCTGGCCAGATTTGAGACTCAATTCTCGTGAGCAGCGCCAACAGACTGGTTATGCTCAGAGCCAGGAAGTTGCGTTTAACAATCTGTCAAAACAACAATCCGGAAATAAGTTGTTCAATTACACGATTGAGGCAATGAATTTCTCTTGGCGTCGTCGCTGGGCTAGCAATTCCAACTATCCCAATTTTGATTCCAGTAAATCAACTGGTTGGCAGTGGAGCTATAGGATTAGACCAGAAGTGAAAATTCCCTTGGGTGGTGAGAGTGAACTTTATTTTCTACCCCGGGATATCAGTGTGGGTATCGGTGGGGCTGATCGCACCGATATCCGTGGTGATACTGTTCGGATTGATACTCTCCATGGGAGGGGTATCATGGGGAGTTTTGATATTGTCCTTTCGCCGTTAGAGGATTTGACAATAGAGTATGGGTGGGATTCGGAAAGAGACCTTTTGGTTTCTAACCCCGATACGATTTTTAGGTTTGTTTTAGGTAGTGAGGCGAATCGTAGTGAAAACATCGGTATTTCTTATGAACTGGAGATCGGGGATATAATCAATCCGTCTGTTGAATTTGATGGTGATTATACTTGTGAGCGACCAAAAATCGGAGCCGGGTATGCCGATTACCGCAATATCAGTAATTCTGGGGAGATAAGTTTGAACGCTTCTATCGACTTGAATGAACTTTCAGAGAAATTGAGTTCTCGAATTGAAAGAACCACCGGATTTCGCCAGAAAGGTTTACTGACACAGAAGGATGTTATGGGGCACGGGGTACCTAAGTTTGCTGACGCTGACACTGTTGAGAAACCGTTTGATTCAACAAAGGCAACATCAGATACGCTGGTGTTTAATCATAAATTTGAGCGCTCTCATGGATCCGGGATAAATTTCATGTCGATGCTCGCTGAGATTACTAGCACCGTTGAACCCATTGAGTTCAATTACAGCGTCTCCCGTTCGAGCGATTACCTCGGGTTTCAGGGTGCAGCACCATGGACTTATAGGTTGGGTTTAAGCGATACCTTCCCATACGATTCATTGCAAGGGCAGTTGAGTAGGACACGAGAATTATCTCGCAGCCTCCGTTTTTCCAGTGGAGTGGGGTACAAGGAGTTTTCCGTGCGGTTAAGTTATGATCAAACTTTTGGGAAAAACTGGGCTCTACTGGGTGCTACAGCCGACCATAACCTCACTTGGCCCAGCGTTGAACTTAATCTTGGGAAGGTTCAGAATCTGTTCAGTAAGTTTGCTACCGATTCCCGGTTGTCAAGTAGTTATCGGCGCAGATTGAGTATTAGGGGAGAACTCCTACCTGTTGCTACTGGTGGCGAGACTCTCACCATATTCGGCAGGACCGAAAATCGTGCTGTCGATTTGGACCCGCTTTTATCTTGGCAGACTACCTGGAAAAAACGAGTTTCCACGACACTAAGCCTCAAATACAGCCGTTCAGGAGCAATTTCTTACCTTAGCGAAACAGGTCGTAATCGGAGTCTTACTGATACCAGGACACAAGGTGGGAACGCCTCTTTAAGTTACTCGTTTTCTGCCCCGCAAGGTCTGAAGTTGCCGTTTTTGCGGAGGGTTAGATTTTCTTCGGATTTAAGCCTGACGTGGCAGTTGCGGTATTCCCAAACAGTTCGTGAGCAGACCGTCTGGAGCGAAAGGGAAGAGAGAAATACAGTTCCCCAGCAAAGGGATAATACAATTGCCACATCATTGGGCGCATCTTACCGGTTCTCCCGTAGTATTGAAGCTGGCCTCAATAGCGGTTACAGTTACAATAGGTCAATTTCTGGCATCAGTAACGAGCGGACCGATTTGAATATCTGGATTTTATTTAGGTTCTGATGAATCCTCGTGAAAGGGCAGCGGTAGTTTTTTTGACCGCGGCATTCCTTATTGGCTCATTGATTTCTGTTGTTAGACATTTTAAGATAAAAAGACAGCTTGAAAACTTTGGGGTAGAGGTTGAGTTGCCAGCAGATCCACTAAAAGATAGTTTGGTGGACATTAACCATGCCAGTTTAGAGGAGCTTGATGCTTTACCTGGAATCGGTCCTGTTCTTGCCCAGCGCATTATTACCTATCGGGAAACGCACGGTGGATTTAAAACGGTTGCCGAACTGAGAAATGTTATCGGTATTGGACCTAAACGATTTGCGGCCATAAAGGAATTCGTAACCTGTAAACCTTTGCTTGGCGAATCCTCAAAATAATTTAATAATAATGGTAATTCCTTGTGAGGTTCAGGGGCAGTTGCACAACGGCATCAATACCATTAAGACAAATGCCCTGTTTTGCTCCGGAGTGAATATAATCGTCGAGGCTCCAACCATCTTGCAATTAGAAGAAAATTACTTATAACCGATAAGTTTAAAACGATAAATCCCCAATGATGAAGCCCGAGTTTATTTATATAGATACTAATCTTCGGTAGTATTAATAGCGTATCTTTTGAAAAATGCGGAACTTAAATAAATTTCAATTGTTTCAGGGAGATTGTCCCCCGGGAAAATTTGAAAACTGGGGAGGGTAATGATTTGCTGATGAAGATTTTTATGTTGCTACCGATAAAAAGGTGTAGAGCGATAGATTACGATTGGTGTTTAACTGGCACTCGTGAAAGCGGTCGTAGATATAGGCAAGTTTTTTGCGTAATAATGGCAGCGGATAGTTAATAGCCGTCTCACTTGTAAACTGGGGTAGATAATTGTAACCGAGATGGGCACGGAGAGTGTTCTCGTAGAAAAAAAGGGCGGTATTTACTACGGTAGTTAAGGACGTTTCTGCTATTTCATCAAAGATAGTAAATAAAGTATCATCACCTCTACCCTTTTTGAGGTACTCAATTACTGGTGGGAAGAAAAATTCATCCGGATTATTCAATGCACTCAGAGCCTTACCTATAGAGCCTTGACCAAGGACTGCAGCAAGTTGTAAACCGGTCTTAGCATCTCTTTGTGTTATACCCTGTTTTGTGAGGTACTGGGCTATTAAGTTTTCCGGTATATCGGCGAAACGGATAATGTGGCAGCGGGAACGGATTGTAGGAATAAGGGCGTTGGAGTTTGTTGCTGTGAGGATGAAGAGCGTGTTCGCCTGGGGTTCTTCTAATATTTTCAATAGGGCACTTTGCGCCTGTTCATTCAATTGATGGGCACTGAGGATGATGAAGAATCGCATCCGAGCAGAAACCGGAGGTTTTGCCATTTCCGTTCCCAACCACCGAATGGCATCAATAGGTATCTGAAGGTTGGGAATGGATGGTGGTTGAGGTTTGTCCAAGGTATAATCAGGATAATGTTTAATGATTTCTTCAATCACACCCTTTACCGGTTTATTAGCCTCTTCGGCAGGTTTTTCCGGGATTTCGGTATCCCGGGATTTGGAGGGCTTCCGGACAGGCATAACCAAGCGGACATCCGGATGGTTTAACCTAGCGATATTTGTGCAGACCGGACATCTCCCACAGGCCTTCCCTGTTCCCTTTTCACAGTTTACAGCTTGGGCAAGTTTAAGCGCAACTGTACGTTTGCCGACCCCGGGTTGACCAACAAACAGCAAAGGGATGTTCTTGGTCGTAGCAAGAAGTTTTTCAAGAACCTGGCAGACCCTTTTTTGTCCAGTTATCTCAGAAAATGACATCAGTTCCTCGGATTATTCAAGCCATTCTTTCGGATTGAGCGGTTGGCCTTCCCTGCGAATCTCGAAATGGAGGTAGTCATCAACGGTGCCAATACCACTTCCTTGAGATACTGAAGCACCAACGGCGATTTTTAATGTGCTCAGATTTCCATACAGGGTAAAATAGCCATTCCCATGGTCAATTATAACCAGATTGCCATATCCAATGAATCGGTCGGCATAAGAAACCTTACCTGCCGCCACTACCTTTACTTCGCTGGGCTCCTTTACTTTGATGTCGATACCTGTATTATTTACTTTAGTGTGGTAACGGGGGTGGGTTTGGATTCCAAAGGAGGCGATGATGGAGCCTGTTACCGGCCAAGGTAATCTTCCTTTGTTTTTTTCAAAATCATATTTTTCTTCCTGTGATGAGGCGCGGATTTGGAGGTCAGCAACCAGTTCTTTTAGTCTTTCAGCAGCGCTTTGGAGTTCGTTTTTCAGTGCAGACTGTCTCAGTTTTTCTGTCCGGATTTGCAAGAGCATTCTATTCTCTTCCTCTTTATCTTTCATCAAGTTTCTCCTCTTTTCTTGAGCAGATGCTTCAAGACTCTCGGCCGACATTTGAGCGGCAAGGATACCCTGCCGGTGTAAATTCACCTCTTTATTCAGTTCCATTAATTCGAGAAGAAGTCGGCGATCAGAACGACTGATAAGTCGAAGTGTTATAACCCGACGATAAAATTCGGGCAAGTTCTTCGTAGTAAGAAAGGCTTGAAGGGGAAATATTTTAGAATATTTGTAGATGGTTAGCAGGCGCTGGCTGAGCGAATTGCGACATCTCTGTTCTTCTTTAAGGAGTTTTGCTAACTGGGCATTTAGTTCATTGATTTCACGGTTGTGGCGGTCAATTTGGGCTTCAAGTTGTCTGATCAGATTTTCTGTTAGCGCAATTTTTTCTTGGAGAAGTTCGAGCCGCTCCAATGCGGTTTTTTCTTTAACGGCAAGTTCAGTCACCCTTCGGGTTAAATCGTCAAGTCTTTCGAGGGTTGAATCCAGTTGACGTTGCACAAGGGCTATAGAATCCCTCAAGGTAATACCCTGAGCATTGACGCAGATGTAGATTACTCCCGAGAGAGCAACAGTTCTTACGAAGCCTTTCATTCTCTAAAGCGAACGGAGCCGCTGCGGTTTAGGTTTGGCAATCAAGGTAGAGGGAAGCCGATTGAGTGCCAATATTGAGCCGCCTAGGCCGAACAAAAGTCCTGATAGGAGGGTAGTCCCGAGCACCACCCCCGAGGGGAAAAATGGCGTCGGGATGAAAGAGGTAACCACTTTGAAAATGATGAAAATCAGGAGAAAGGCGATGATGCTACCGAAGGTTCCTTGAAGCAAACCTTGGAGAATAAAAGGGATTCGTATTGCCATTCGGCTAGCCCCCACAAGTTCCATAATCTCTACTTCTTGGGCACGGGTTATAACTGAACTTTCAACCGTCTGAAATGCTATAAAAATGACAGAAGCAGCAACTATGATAAAAATTCCGATGTCAATTATCAACAGGATTTTCAGTGCCCGATTGAGTTGCGCCAATAATTCTTTTCCTGACCAAACCTCGGTGACGCCTGGTAAAAGTAATAGTTTTTGTTCGATGGCACTAACATTTTCCACGTCGGTATAATTGGGATGAAGGGCAAGTCGAATCGATGCAGGGAGAGGATTTTCACCTAATACATCCAGCAAAAGGGTATCAGAACCAAGTTCCGCGCGCAATTCATCAAACGCCTCTGCTTTTGAGACAAAGCGCACAGCAGCTACACCAGTAATATCGATTACTCGCTTGAGAAGTGGTGCTGGGTCATTGGCAATGTCGTCCGTCACAAACGCGTAGATTTCTGCCCATGCCCGTGCCGACGCAGAGATTTTGAGCACATTTAGAGTTATTACAAGAAAAAGTGCGGTTAAAAGGAGACATATAGCCATTACTGCGCTCGCAAGGAAAAATTGGCTGAAATTCCGGGTGATTGTACGCCAAGTCTCCTTCAAGAGGTAACCCAATTTCATTTTATCCCTCGTCGCGGACGATTCTCCCAGCATCAAGAGTAACACGACGTCGCTGGGTTCGTTCTGCAATATCAGCATCGTGAGTTGCCATAATAACTGTTGTTCCCTGATAATTTATATCTTTGAGGATGTTCAAAATATCGTCAGCTGCCTTAGGATCGATATTTCCTGTGGGCTCATCGGCAAGGACAATGTCAGGGGATTTCACCAGTGCCCGAGCAATAGAAACCTTTTGCTGTTCTCCGCCTGATAACTCATGAGGATAGGAATTCTTTTTATGAACGAGACCGAGTTGAGCGAGGGTCTCTTGAATTTTAGCAGGAATCATATCAGGCTGAGTATTTATTGCCCGCAAAACAAACTCGAGGTTTTCATAAACAGTTCGGTCCGAAAGAAGCTTAAAGTCCTGAAAAATTATCCCGAGGCGCCGACGGAGATTTGGTATCTCCTTTTCTTTCATAACCGTGAGGTCATAACCCAAAACTTTGACAGTACCAGCGTCGGGCAACTCGTGGCGATACAGAAGCCGCAGCAGGGTGGTCTTGCCGGCCCCGGTTGCCCCCAAGAGAAAAAGAAAGTCACCTTGGTAAACTGTCAGATTGATATCGGTAAGTGCCGGCCATTCTCCTTGGAAGTATTTAAATACCCCAACCAATTCGATCACCGGCGATGATTCAACTGACATAAACCTTTAAAAGTGTCCAACAGGCAATTAAACCATCTCGCCAGCCGATTTTTTTTCCTCGGCTTCTCCCGTGATATTTTATTGGCACTTCAACAATCCGGTAGTGTTGGCGGAGGAGTTTGGCAGTGATTTCCGGTTCAATTTCAAATCGCTTCGCTTGGAGATTAAGTTTTACAGCCGCTTCTTTTCTGATTAATTTGTAACAGGTCTCCATATCTGTAAGTTTACCACCGAACAGGGCGTTTGTTATAAAGGTAAGAAAGATATTAGCCAACCGGCTGAGAAAAAGGAACCTACCTTTTCCTTTGAATCTGGAACCATATACTGCTATAACCTTTAGGTCTTTGAAAGGCGCAACCAATTTGGGATAATCTGAGGGATCGTATTCAAGGTCGGCGTCTTGGATTAAGATGATATCACCTGAGGCATGGGGAAGTGCAGTACGGATTGCGGCACCTTTGCCCTGATTATAGTTATGGATGAAGAGTTTGATACCGGTGACATCTCGCAACAATGTTACTGTTTTGTCCGAGGAACCATCATCAACGACCACAATTTCTTTCTGTATCGGAACCGATTTCACCTGTTCGATTATTTCCAAGACCGAGTTCTCCTCGTTGTAAACCGGGATTATTACTGAGAGCATTTAACCTCGTCACCCTCTTGGGAAAGAAGGGTGAGACACCTAATTACATTCAAACCTAATACCCCGTCGCTCAAGGGTCTTGCCCGAGTATAAGAACAGCGAATAAAGTCAGAGCACATCCGACTAAGGGGTAAGTTGGACTTCAATCCCTTCGCTCCAATAGGCTCTTGAAATTGATAAACCCTTTCTCTCGTATAAACCTTAAATTCCCGGTGGAACGGAGGGTCGGACCACGAGGCAATGCCAATAAATTCAATATCATTATTAAAAATCATTTTATATTGGCAGGTATGGTGTTCGCGTCTAATGGTTTTTGCCTTCTTAGGAAGGCCAAACAAGGATATCGCCATTGCCAAGTCATGGCAGGCAAGGTCCCAGAGAACATCACTACCATTATTTCTGCCTTGGGAGGTTCTAACCGCTTCAATTCTTATAATATCCTTTTTCGCTATCCCTTCGATTTGAGATTTTAGAAGGTCAAAAGAACAGGAATAAATCGGGGTATGAGCAATAGCAATAATTCTTTTCCGGCGTTGGGCAAGGAGTAGCATTTCTTCCGCTTCTTCAACAGAGAGCGCCATAGGTTTTTCTACGAGAACATCCTTTCCGGCTTCAAGTGCTTGAACTGCTAAGGGAAAATGGGTGTTGTCTGGGGTAGCAATGATTAAGGCTTTAATGCCGTCGTGCGCAAGGAGTTCCGGAAATGAAACTACTCGCACGTCCTGAAGCCCCTTTAAGTTTTTCTCAGCAACATCAGCGACAAAGATTTGACAAGCATTAGATTCCGCAAGAGTTCTTACATAATTTCTACCCCACAAACCCACACCGACTATTCCTATCCCTAATTTTTCCATTGATTCCATTTTAACTCATTCTCGCGAAACCATCTTATCGTGAGTTCTAACCCTCTTTCTAAATTAACCACGGGACGCCAGTGGAGAAGTTTTTGTGCACGGGTGATGTCGGGTCTCCGGCGATTAGGGTCGTCGGGAGGGAGAGGTTGGAATATAAGAGGACTATTTGACTTTGTTAGTTTTTTGACCAAACGGGCAATCTGGAGAATGGTAAACTCCTCAGGATTTCCAAGGTTAATAGGATAAGGGTCTCGGCATTTAATTAATCTGTAAAGAGCCACTATCATATCTCTTATGTAGCAGAGGCTACGGGTTTGCCGACCGCTGCCGAATATCGTCAAAGGTTTCCCTGTGAGCGCCTGGTAAATCAAGGTAGGGACAACTCTACCGTCATCAAGTTTCATCCTTGGTCCATAGGTGTTAAAGATCCTGGCGATACGAACCTCCAGATTAAATTTGCGGTGATATGCCATAATTAAGGCTTCGGCGAATCTTTTCGCCTCGTCGTATACCGAACGCTCTCCGATGGGGTTAACATTCCCCCAGTAGCTCTCCTGTTGAGGATGTTTGGTGGGGTTACCATAAACCTCTGAAGTAGAGGCATGAACGAATATCGCCTGATTTCTCATACTTATTTCAAGAAGATTTTTAGTTCCTTGTGCCCCAGCCATAAGGGTTTCTATAGGGAGAGCCCTATAATCCTTTGGTGAAGCAGGGGAGGCAAGATTAAAGATGACATCCGCCCGAGGTAAGCACTGAGGTTCTAAGATTAATTGGTCACTGATATCCATTTTAATAAACCTGAATCTGGGGTTTTTCTGTAAATGAAGGATATTTTCCATTCTGCCAGTAATAAGGTTATCGACACAAACTACATTCCATTGCTTTTTCAGTAGTTTCTCACAGAGATGAGAACCGATGAATCCCGCTCCCCCCGCGACAATAGCCACACGCAGTTTTCTGGTTTTCATCTACCAACGCCAATATAGGTAAACCCCAACCGTTCGAGCCTTGATCTTTCGAATATGTTTCTACCGTCGCAGATGATGGGCAGACGCATTTTTTCTTTAATGCGGATGAGGTCAAGGTGTTTGAACTCATCCCATTCTGTTACGATTGCTAACAGGTCTGCGTCTTGGGCAACATCTTCAGCTCTTTGACAGTAAATGATATCGGGAAGGATTTTTCGGGCATTCTCCATTGCGTGGGGGTCATAGGCACGAACCTTCGCCCCTTCTAAGAGCAACGCTCTAATGATATCAATGGATGGGGCAAGACGCATATCATCGGTATTTGGTTTGAATGCCAGACCTAAAATGCCGATATTCTTATCACGCAAATTCCACAGTACTTGGCGAATCTTTTTGACAAAGCGCTGTTTTGTCTCTTCGTTAATTCTTTCCACCTCTCGCAGCAACTTAAAATCATAACCCAATTCCTCAGCAATCCGAATAAATGCCCGTAAATCCTTGGGAAAACAGAAACCGCCGTACCCCACACCAGCATCAAGAAAGGCCCTGCCGATTCTTTTATCCATACCCATTCCATCAGCTACTTTCATAACATCAGCACCTGCGGCCTCGCAGATTATTGCGACAGCATTGATAAAAGATATTTTCATTGCCAGAAAGGCATTAGAACAATGTTTGATCAGTTCTGCGGATTCGATATCGGTCACAAGCACGGGGGCTTTAATGGGCTTATAAATTTCAAGGAGCAAATCTCGTGCCCGTTCGGTTTCCACCCCAATGACAATGCGGTCAGGCTCTAAAAAATCTCGCACCGCTGAACCCTCTCGCAAAAACTCGGGGTTGGAGGCGACATCAAAGGGAATTTGTTTACGGTTGTAGCGTTCGATCGTCTTTCTGACCCATTTTCCCGTCTGGACAGGCACGGTAGACTTCTCTACAATCAGACGATATCCGTCCATGCTAAAGGCAATATCCCGGGCAACACTCTCAACATAAGTCAAATCAGGTTCTCCGCTTTCGAGAGGGGGCGTGCCCACGCAAATGAAGCAGACCTCGCTTTCCTTAACCGCCTGGGAGATGTTGGTGGTAAAAGAAAGCCGGTTTGCCCGGACAGCCTCGTCGATAACCTCCCTAAGTCCAGGTTCATAAATTGGAATACCGCCACGGTTTAGCACAGTGATTTTCTCTTCATCATTATCCACGCAGATAACCCTGTGCCCAATTTTGGCAAGGCAGGCGCCAGATGTTAAACCAACATAGCCTGTTCCGATTACCGCAATGTGCATAGTGCTAATATAGGAGGAAAATGGTAAAAGTCAATTTATTGTCACTCTCGGGCAAGTCTCTGCAGTTCGGCAAGTAAACTCAACGCTGCGAGAGGAGTGAGTTCGTTTATATTTAAACTCCGCAATCGTTCAATTACAGGATGGATAGAGTGGTCGCTCGCAAACAGAGTTTCCGCAGGTAAATTAAATCGTTTGAGGTTGATTTCTGTTTGTTCTGTAAAATGGATGAGCATTTCCCTCGCTCGATTGATGACCGATTCGGGAAGTCCAGCGAGTTTGGCAACTGCGATACCATAACTTTTATCGGCAGGTCCGGGTTTGATTTTGCGGAGGAAAAGTACTTCATCACCTCTTTCCCGTACAAGGAAACTATAATTTTTAACACGGGGGAGGAGTTTAGCAATATCGGTGAGTTCATGGTAATGGGTGGCAAAGATTGTCCTCGGAGAAAACTTCTCATTGCCATGGAGGTGTTCAACCGTGGCCCATGCAATTGCCAGACCGTCGTTGGTGGCAGTTCCCCGTCCGACCTCATCAAGTACCACCAGGCTGCGGGAGGTGGCGTTATTTAAAATATTGGCGGTTTCAATCATCTCAGCAAGGAATGTGGAAACACCTCGGGCAACATCGTCTGAGGCGCCAATCCGGGTGAAGATTTTATCAACAATACCGATACGGGCATAAGCGGCAGGCACAAATGACCCCATCTGTGCCATTATCACAATCAGCGCCACTTGCCGAAGATAGGTTGACTTACCCGCCATATTGGGACCGGTAATAATAAGAATTTGCTCTTTGGCACTATCAATAATTGTGTCGTTAGGTATGAACGGTTCCTTACTTAGTGCCTCTACAACCGGATGTCTGCCAGACCTGATTTCGATACTACTGGACTCATCCACAATGGGGCGGGTGTAATTTCGTTCGTTGGCAACGGCGGCAAGAGCGGCAAAAACATCAATTTCGGCAATGAGAAGAGCCGCTTCAAAGATTTTATCGGTAGAAGGAGCAATTCGGCGGCGCAATTGGGTGAAAAGTTCATATTCGAGCGCCTTGATTCTCTCCTCAGCATTTAATACCTTGGCTTCGTATTCCTTAAGTTCCGGGGTAATAAACCTTTCACCGTTAGCTATGGTCTGTTTTCGGATGTAGTTTTTGGGAACAAGTGATAGATAGGATTTGGTTACTTCAATGTAATAGCCGAATACTGAATTATACCCGATACGCAAATTGGGTATGCCGGTGCGCTGGCGTTCGGTTTCTTGAATGCCGGCGATAAACTCCTTGGCATTGCCGGCAATGGCACGTAACTCATCCAGTTCTTGATTATAACCTGGGCGGATTAGCCCGCCTTCGGTTATGGCACCGGGCGGGTCATCCACAAGGACTCGATCGATGTCATCCACAACGGCTCCAAAGTCCTGGAGGGAGTTGTAAATATACATTAGTCTTTCAGCCCGGAATCCAGAGAGGAGTTTTTTAATTTCTGGTATAACCTTCAGCCAGTTACGTAACGCTATCAAATCCCGCGCATTTGCCCGCTCTAAGGCGATCCGAGAAACAATCCGTTCTATATCCCCAATTTTACCCAATAGGTCTTGCAGTTCTGAAAGTGAAGCAACATTTTCTTTGAGTTCAGCAACAGCATCTAAGCGCTGGTTAATCTTTTTTACCGAGAGGAGGGGGGCAAGAAGCCAGCGTCGCAATAACCTTGCACCCCCCGGGGTTTTTGTTCGGTCGAGGACCCCTAACAATGTTTTTGAGGGTTCGCGCCGGTTTTCCTCAGGATGGAGGCTTTCAATCAGTTCGAGGTTGCGCCGGGATATCCGGTCAATTAATAGATATTCACTGAGTATATATGGTGTAACACGACGAAGATGGGGAAGCGCGCTCCGCTGCGTATGTTCAAGGTAATGGAGAATTGCACCGGCCGCACAAATCCCTTCGGTGAATTCCCCAATACCAAAACCGTCCAGGTTCATTACACCTAAATGGGAGGTGAGTTTATCAAAAGCGAACTCTTCGGTAAAATAATAGTCATCGAGACGGGTGATGCGGTTTTGGTATTCAATGGGCAATTTATCACTCCAGTTCTGAGGAATGAGGATTTCCGCAGGTCCGATTTTGGCTATCTCCTCAACAATGTTTGCCGATTTAATTTCTCCTACAACAAACTCACCTGTTGTCAGGTCGGCAAAGGCCAATCCCCAAATTTCGCCTGCAGGTGATAGCGCCATAAGATAGTTGTTCCGCTGTTCATCTAAAAGCGGGGTACGCGTAATGGTCCCCGGTGTGATGACCTCAACCACATCACGATGGACAACCGGTTTATTACGGTTTGGTTCCTCTAACTGGTCGCAGATGGCAATCTTGAAACCCTGAGCAACGAGCCGGGCAATATAACTGTCCAGCGCCTTGACAGGAATTCCCGCCAACGGCACACGGATATTAGGACCATGGGGTCTTGAGGTTAGGGTAAGGTTCAGGGCGCGGGCACCAATCTCAGCATCCTCATAAAACATCTCATAAAAATCACCTACTCGGAAAAGCAACAGGGTTTCCGGGTAGCGCTCCTTTATCCTTCGGTACTGGGCAAGGAGAGGTGTCAGCCTTTCTGCCACAAAAGCTCGGGATGCAATTTAAGCACTTAATCTAAATCTTCCTGCCAGGTGTGACACTCGGGACACTGAAAATCAGCTTGTGACAGTTTTTTGCCACAGCCGCAACAGTCGCTAATCCCGGCGGTTAATTCTCGCACCGCTATGTCAAGATGTTCTTTCGCCTCGGTTAAATTACCTTGACGCAGATATAGTTCTGCCAGGGCGATGCCGATTTTTGCATCTTGGTTTTTACCTGAGTGCTCCAAAAGGTGAATCGCTGCTGCCAGGTCCTCCTTTTTGGCATAGATTTCGGCGAGGGCAACAGCCAGGCTGGTATCATGCGGCACCCGGTGCAACAACCGACGGTAGAGTTGTGCCACATCCTCATAACGACCAAGTTCATAATAGGCACGTTCAAGCCGCTCGCGCACAAAGCGGTTCTTCTCCGGGGCGATGTCTAACATTTTTGTCCAAGTCTTGATAGCCACCTCTGTTTCCCCCTGGGCGAGTTGGAGGTCACCGAGGTAAATATGGGCAAGCCCCGATTTCGGATTTATCCGCAACGCCTCTTCAAGCCACTGGATGCCTTTTTGGGGGTTTACCTTCCCAAAGGCATAACCAAATTGGGCATAGAGCCTGGCGACGCGGGGAGAACGAATCCGTCCGCATTCTTTGAGGAGGTTTTCTGCCTTTTCCCAGGAGTCGTTTTCAATATACAGTTCAAGAAGATTTTCAATACTGTTAAGGTCAGAGCGGTCAGCCCGAACGATTTCCTCCAAGAGGGGTATGGCTTTTACCCGGCGGTTGGTCTTTAAGTAGTCACGAACCAGCGCTCGGTATACCTTTAACTCCTCCTCCCTTTTAAGATTGCGCCGGAGCGCTAGGCTTTCGTGAATCTGCAATGCTCGCTCAAAATCCCCCTGGTCAAGAAAGATGTTGCCCAGCCTCACATAGGCGTCAACATTGCCGGTGTCCTCCTCCACCGCTGCCTTTAATTTTATTTTTGCCCTCTCGACCTCGCCGTCAAGCAATAGTTGGAGACCTTCAACATAATTGGGTAAGGTCTTCTTACGTTGCCGGAGGAAGTCGCGAACAACCGGATAAAGGGCAACAATTAATAAAGCAAGGATGACAATAATCAGGGGATACATTTAATCCTCTTCCTTTTCTTGAGCCGGTTCGTTTTTTTCTGTTTCTGCAATTACACTTAAGGGAGCATTTCGCAGGGCACGCAACTCTTCGGTAAGGGCGTCAATCTCATGCCGTTGCCGGCGCAACCGGGCTCGCAACCTGATTTCGGAGATGATGGTGAAAATCCCCACGCAGAGGCCACCAAATGCAAAGGAGTAAAGCATAACCAGGGCAATCGGCACATCGTAAAAGGTGCGAAAGAACACCCTAACCTCACTGACAGGACACTGGTTCTGCCAACCCAGGATGAAGAGAATCACAAATGCCAGCAGGATCAGAATTATCCTTAATGTCACCATTTTTCAACCTCCTCGTTGCAAGACAGGGTTAATCTTTAGGCTGCAAGCGGCTCCGACAAATGCTGGATTGTCAACTGGTATTCCAACTGGCGTCCAGCCACTAATAGCCGTTATCTTCACTCTTATAAGATTACCGTTATTAACCTCTTGGTCAACGATTACCACCTTACCCTGAGGCGTTCTGCCCAGAGCGCCGTTTCCCTTTGGGCTCTTGCCCTCTATCAGGAGTTCATATTCCCTGCCAACCATTGCCGAACTCAGCTCCTTTGTTATCCGGGTTTGAGTGGCTATCAATCGGCTCAGGCGTTCGCTCGCAACCGGTAAGGGAACCAATGGCTTAATCTCCGCTGCCCTGGTGCCGGGTCGGGGAGAAAATCTGAACATATAGGCATAATCAAATCGCACCCCTTCAAGACAGGTCAGGGTGGCTTCAAACTCCTCTTCGGTCTCGGTGGGAAATGCGACAATGATGTCGGTGGTAAGGGAGACCTCAGGGAGGTATTTCCGCACCAGCGCCACCTTGCTCAAATACTCCTCAACGGTATAGCCGCGGTTCATCAAATTTAATATCCGGTTGGCACCGGATTGCAATGGCAGATGCAACTGCGGACAGACCTTAGGCAGGGATGCCATTGTCCTTACCAAGCGCTCATCCAGATCCCTCGGATGGGAGGTGAGAAACCTCACCCGCCTGATTTCCGAGAATGCGCAGACCTTTTCCAAAAGGGCACAAAAGTCAACCCCCCGGTGATTATAGGCAAGGACATTCTGCCCGAGGAGGGTAATCTCTTTCACCCCCATTTTTGCGAGGTGGTGAACCTCTTTTAATATTGATTCCACCGGTCTTGAGCGCTCTGGTCCTTTCACATAAGGGACGATGCAGTATGAGCAGAAGTTACTGCAACCGCGCATTATCGTGACAAACGCGGTAACACCAACCTTTTTTTCGGGCAGGATATTTTCATAGCACTCATTGGAAAAATCCACCGCTATTTTGGGTCCATCACCCCTAAGACAACTAACAATAAACTCGGGCAGAAGTTGATACCGGTCAGGACCTACAACAATATCCGCCTGATGCTTTTCCACAAGTTTTTCCTTAAGGTTTTGTGCCATACAGCCAAGAACACCAACAACCTGGGCTTGCCCTTTCTTCTTCAGACCGACAAACTGCGCCAGCCTGCCCAGCGCCCGGTTTTCTGCATGGGCGCGCACCGAACAGGTCATCATCAATAGCACCTCGGAATCAAACTCATTGTCCGTTTCTTCGTAACCAGCCTGATTCAGAATGGCACGCACCAAATCCGCCTCATAAAGGTTCATCTGGCAGCCGTAAACCTGCAGGTAATACCTCACGCTCATTTTATGATATTTTAGCCGCTTTTAAAAAATGTCAAGAAATAACTGCTGCGGAATGAGTTGCTCGCTCATATATTTAGGGTAAAGACTCGACTTGACAAATGTCATAAAATTGGTATAATTGATTTATAAAGGGAGGTAAAATGAAAAGATATGTCCTGACAGTGGTGGTCGTTTTTCCTTTGACCGCGGTTGTTTATGCGGACTCGCTTAACTGCCGGGAGATTGGCTATTATGATACACCAGGCAGGGCTGTGGGTGTAGCGGTTTCTGGAAATTACGCCTATGTTGCAGACGGTTATTCTGGACTTCGAGTCATCTCAATATTAAATCCAACAAGTCCACAAGAGGTTGGTTATTACGATACTCCAGGGTATGCTTGTGGTATAGCGATTGCAGGAAATTATGCTTATGTCGCAGACGATTTTTTTGGTCTGCAGGTGATTTTGGTATCAGACCCCACAAATCCACATAGGGTTGGTTCCTATGATACTCCAGGGTATGCCTGTGGTGTAGCGGTTGCAGACAGTTATGCCTATGTTGCAGACTATGAGGATGGTTTGAGAGTTATTTTGGTATCAGACCCGACAAATCCACAAGAAGTCGGTTATTATGATACACCAGGGGGTGCTTTTGATGTAGCTGTTGCAGACGATTATGCTTATGTGGCAGACTTTGAGGGAGGGCTTCGGGTGGTATTGGTGTCAGATCCGAGAAATCCACAAGAGGTGGGCTATTATTACACACCAGGCGATGCCTTGGGTGTAGTGGTTGCAGACGATTATGCTTATGTGGCTGATGGTTATTATGGTCTTCGGATTGCATTGGTGTCAGACCCGACAAATCCACAAGAAATTGGTTATTGTGATACACCAGGCGTGGCTTGGGGTGTGGCGGCATCAGGAAATTATGCCTATGTGGCAGATGGAGAGGCTGGTGGTTTGCGGGTGATTTTGGTCTCAGACCCTACACATCCTGTTCAGGTTGGCTATTATAACACACCGGGCAGGGCTTTGGACCTCACGGCGTCAGGAGATTATGCTTATGTTGCAGACGGGGATTCTGGACTGCGGGTGATAGAGTTCTATGGGGTTGGGGTTGAGGAACGCTTCCAGAGAACGGCTAATGGCTCACCGCTAAATGCCACAATTGTCCGCAATGTGTTAAGATGGGAGAAGACAGGAGACCGAAGACCGATGACCGATGACGGGTCAGAGGCGTTTCTCGTTGATGTCACCGGTAGAAAGGTGCTTGAACTTAAGCCTGGCGAGAATGATGTCCGGCATCTTTCACCTGGTGTCTATTTCATAAGGAGCGGTTCAGGAATAGATAGAAGGGTTGTGATTGCAAGGTAGAAAGGGTCTTAGGGCTCTTTTAATCCCTGTCAGTTTTGTATACTTATAAGTATACAAGAAGATTTCGGGAAAAATCAGGTTAAGTTTCAAAGATAAATAACTTAGCCGAACTCATCACTTTTTCAGACCCCTCCCCGGGGATTACCCCCTTAATAATTTTTCAGATTGGATTGAACAGGGTTTTTGCGATTGGCTCGGTTTTGGGGTTGTCTGTTGATTTGAAATAGGAAACGAGGCTTCTTAGCTTTCCTTGACTGGGTTTGAGATTTGGGTATATTAATAAAGTTACAATTTTAACAACCTTCTTTTTAGGTAACCTTTAATGACAGGAAATATCATTGGCATCAGGCGTGAGGACAAAAACATCTGGGAGCGCAGGGCGCCTTTAACACCTTTTCAGGTGGGTGAACTGATAAAAAGGGAGGGGTTGAGGTTTCAGGTTCAGCATTCGGAAATCAGGGCATTTTCTGATGATGAGTATCAGAGGGCAGGGGCAGAGGTGAGAAAGGATATTTCAGATTGTCCGGTTGTTCTTGGAATCAAGGAGATGCCTTTGGATTTTTTTAGACCGGAAAGGAGCTATCTTTTCTTTGCCCATGTTATCAAGGGGCAAGCGAAGAATATGCCGATGCTGAAGCGGATGATGGAACTGGGCTGTTCGTTGATTGATTATGAGAAGATTACCGATGATGAGGGGAGAAGGCTGATATTTTTTGGCAGGTTTGCCGGGATTGCCGGAATGATTGATACCCTTTCAGGTCTTGGCAAAAGGCTTGAGGTTTTCGGTCTGAAAACCCCTTTTCTTGAGGTGAAACTTGCCCATGAGTATGAAAGGGTTGAGGTTGCCAAAAATGCGATTGCCCAAATTGGCGAGCGGATTCGCAAGGAGGGGCTGCCGGATAGGTTGGTGCCGTTTATTATTGGGGTGACCGGGTATGGCAATGTTGCCAAGGGTGCCGGCGAGGTTTTAAGCGCATTGGGCACAACCTTAATCACACCTGACGATTTGCCGGAGGTAATTAAGGGCGGTGATGCCAAAACCATTTATCAGGTTGTTTTCAAGGAAAGGGATACGGTTGAACCCAAGGAACCCGGGCACAGTTTTGACCTAAATGAGTATTATGCCCGACCTGATTTGTACCGGTCAAGGTTTGAAAGATACCTGCCCTATCTTTCGGTTTTGGTGAACTGCATTTACTGGGACAGCCGCTATCCAAGGCTGGTGACAAAGGAGTATTTGCGCCAGGCTTTTAGAGCGGGTGACCTGCGGCTTATTATCATTGGCGACATCTCCTGCGACATTGAGGGCTCAATTGAGGCAACAATCAGGGCAACAAATCCGGGCGAGCCATTTTTCGTTTATGACCCTGTTAGTGACAAGGCGCTTGATGGTATTAAAGGGGAGGGGATACCGATTATGGCGGTTGACAACCTTCCCTGCGAACTGGCGGTTGACTCTTCAGCCGAGTTCGGTCAGGCGCTAATGCCCTTTGTCCCGGTGCTGGCACAAACCGATTTTAAGAAGGATTTTGATGCGCTTGATTTGCCCCTGCCTTTGAAGCGGGGGTTGATTGTTCATAAAGGGGTATTAACCAAGGATTATCAGTACCTTGAGAGGTTTTTAGAGAGGAGCGATAGATGAAAAGGGTTCTGATTTTGGGAGCGGGTCTGGTTTCAAGACCGCTGGTGCGCTATCTTTTGAACCTGCCCGATGTTGAGACAACAGTGGCAACGCGTACAGTAAAAAAGGCGCAGGAGTTGATTGAAAATAGTCCCCGCGGAAGAGCAGTTGAACTGCTTGTTGATGATGAGCCTTCTTTGCACCGGCTGGTTAAGGGGAGTGATGTGGTTGTCAGCCTCCTGCCCTATGTTTATCACACGGTGGTTGCCAAACACTGCCTGGCACTCAAAAAGCATCTGGTCACCACCTCCTATGTGAGTGATGGGATGCGTGCCCTTGATGATGAGGCAAAAAGGGCAAATCTGATTTTTTTGAATGAAATCGGGCTTGACCCCGGGATTGACCATATGTCGGCAATGGCAATCATTGACCGGGTCAGAGCAAACAACGGCAGAATTGTCAGTTTTATCTCCTCCTGTGGGGGTCTGCCCGCACCTGAGGCGAACAACAACCCTTGGGGTTATAAGTTCTCCTGGAGCCCGAAGGGGGTTCTGATGGCAACAAGAAACAACGCCCTGTTTCTCAAGGATGGCAAGGAGGTGATGGTCCCGGCAAGCCGGCTCTTTGCCTCATTCTGGAGGGTCAAGATTGAAGATGCAGGAGAGTTTGAGGCATACCCGAACCGCAACTCTTTGCCTTATATCGGTCTCTACGGTCTGGAAGGGGTCAGGACGATGATAAGGGCAACCCTGCGCAACCCTGGCTGGTGCGAGACGATGCAGGCGATAGTTGATTTGGGGGTTCTCCAGGAGGAGGGGATAAGAAATGACATTATGAGTATGACCTATTCCCAGTGGCTTAAGGGGTTTGTGCCGGGCAGTGGTGATTTGCGTGCCCTTGTTGCCCGGCGTCTAAACCTATCTCTTGACCATCCGGTTATTGAGCGGTTCGCCTGGCTCGGTCTTTTTGATGATAGCCCAATCGGGCTTGAGAGCGGCTCTAATCTTGACATCCTTGCCAAGGCGATGCTGGCGAAGATGGGGTATCAGCCAGGTGAGCGGGATATGATTGTCCTGCATCACCAGTTCGAGATTGAGTACCCTGACCGGAAGAGGGAAAAGGTTGAGTCCACATTGATAGACTACGGCGAGCCTGATGGTGATTCGGCAATGGCAAGGACCGTCAGCCTGCCCGCAGCAATTGCGGTAAAGATGATTCTTGAAGGGAAATTGCGCCTGAGCGGCGTTCAGATTCCAGTAAAAAAGGAGATATACCAGCCCGTTCTTGAGGAACTGAAGAAGTTGGGGATTGAGTTCAAGGAGCGGTCGGAGTTTATCGCCTAAGGGTTCGCCTCAAGTGTAAACTCCTGAAACCCAAACCAGAAACCGGTCTTCTGAATATAATCAATCTCCGCCTGAATCAGTTCGCTGTGCGCCTGTTCCATCTGGGCGAGGCGGAGAAAGACTGCGCGCACTGATTCTGGTCCGGCTGTTTCTGCCTGCTTTTGGTAAAAGTTGCGGGCATTAATCTCAAGGTTGAGTGCGGTTAAAAGGGCGTCAAGCGCAGATTGCCCTTCCTTTCCTTTGACCCGCAGGCTTTTGTCACCAATTTTGGGCACAAGTTTCTCAATAACTGTTGGTGGGGTTTCAACAACTGAACAGGTGCCCTTATCTTTCAGTTCTTCAAGCATCCTCTTTAACAACCTTTGATGCATAAACTCATCCTGGGCCAGCCTGATGAACATATTCTTTCCGTTTTCATCCTTGGTTCCTATGGCAAACTCAAGATATCTCTTTAAACTTTCCTCTTCAGCTGAAATAGCCAGTTGGAATACATCGGATAGGGTTTCCTCATGCATAAAATCAATAGATATTATCAATACAACGCTCCTGGTCAATAGGTTGCGTTAAGAGCCAAAATGTTTAGGTAAATATATACAAAATTCAGTGAGGTGAAATGGAGTTATGTCTTGGGAGTTTCTTAACTTAGCCGAATGACAATTTTTGACAGGATATAGTCCCCTTGTTAATTTGGGAAAATGATTGACCGGTCGATAAAAATTCAGGTGGCTGGCTGATTTTATTAACTTGACTCCTGGGGAGATTAATCTAAAATATCATTTCAATGAACATTGGTGATTTTAAGATCTACCCGCTTTTTGACGGGTTTTTCGGTCTTGATGGCGGGGCAATGTTTGGGGTTGTGCCCAAGCCGCTGTGGGAGAGGACCAACCCACCTGATGAAAAGAACCGCATCAGACTGGCATTACGACCGGTTTTGATTTTAACCCCGCAGGAAAGGGTTGTTATTGATACCGGTATTGGTGATAAGTATGATAAAAAGTTTGCTGAGCGGTATCGGGTTGAGAAGCCTGATAGTTTACTGGCTTCACTTGCTCGCATTGGTTTCAGACCTGAGGATATAAGTCTCGTGATTTTGACCCATCTCCATTTTGACCATTGCGGCGGCTCAACAAGGGTTGAAGGGGATAGGGTGGTGCCGACATTTCCCAATGCCCGTTATGTGGTTCAGGAGGCGGAGTGGCAGGAGGCATTAAATCCAAACAGGCGCTCACGCGCATCTTATCTGAAGGAAAACTTTGTGCCGTTGCAGGAGATGGGGCTTTTGGAAATTGTTAACGGTTCAATGGAGCTTTTGCCAGGAATTGAGCTTGTCCACACCGGTGGTCATACAAAGGGGATGCAGGTTGTTAAAATAAGCAGTAAGGGGCAGACCGCAATTTACTGGTCTGATATGATACCGACGCGCGGACACATTCCGGTTCCCTATATTATGGGTTTTGACCTTTTCCCTTTGGAGTCGATGGAGAAAAAGGAGCGTCTTTTGAATCAGGCGGTTGCCGAAGGCTGGATTTCCTTTCTTGAGCATGACCCTGAGGTTTTTGCCGGAAGAATTATTAAGGAGAATGAAAGGTATCTGTTTGAAGAGATTAAGATTTAAGGAGGTTTATGGGTTCTGTTGATTGGAAGTCAAAATACGGAAATAAGATAAAGAGCCCGGAGGAGGCGCTCGCTGTGCTTGAGCCGGGTGACAGGGTTTTTGTTGGTTCGGCTTGCGGGACACCGCAGAAACTTGTGAGGGCGCTTGCTCAGCGTCCGGTTGAGGATGTGGAGATAACCCATATCCTCACACTCGGGGTGGCGCCTTATGCTGAGGAGGAGCTTGCCGGTCGGTACCGGGCAAACTCATTCTTCATCAGTGCCAATGTGAGAGAGGCGGTCCATGAAGGCAGAGCAGATTACACACCCATCTTCCTTTCTGAGATCCCGCGTCTTTTGCGCTCTGGTCGCTTGCCGATTGATGTTGCCTTGATTCAGGTAACACCGCCGGATGAGCATGGGTTTTGCAGTTTAGGGGTCTCGGTTGATATTACCAAGCCGGCTGCTGAGGTCGCCCGGCATGTGATTGCTGAGGTCAATCCCAAGATGCCGAGGACGCTTGGTGATAGCTTTATCCATATATCACAGATTGAGACGATAGTGGAAAACGATGCACCTATCTATGAGTTTGTTACTCCGGGGGAGAGTGAGGTTGCCCGGCGGATTGCCAAGAATGTTGCCGATTTGATTGCT